>JAHBTB010000005.1 GCA_019638795.1 Fimbriimonadaceae bacterium
TCGCCGGAGGAGCAGAGCAAGAGGTTCCTCGCCCGGCTCGACGACCCTGCCAAGAACTGGAAGTTCAGTAGCGCCGACCTGGCGGAAAGGGCGGTCTGGGACGACTACCAGGCCGCTTATGGGGACTGCTTGTCGGCCACTTCGACGAAGGAGGCGCCATGGTACGTCGTCCCTGCCGACGACAAAAGGAACACGCGGCTGATCGTCTCCCAGATCATCGTCGACGCTTTGGAAGACCTTGAGATGTCGTATCCCGCGCCGACCTGCACTCCGCAGGAAATCGCGGAGATCCGCCGGCAACTCGGCGGTTAGCGGCGGAACGTGATGCAGACGGCCCGGCTGGCCGGCATCCGGCCCTTGGGTGCGCCCAGGCCATGGCTCACCGGGTCACACGGCAGGCTGACGATGTCCCCGCTGTTCTGGCCCGCCACGACCATCCAGCGCCCGGTCGGGTCAATGTCCATGCCCCGCGGCTCCTTCACGCCGGCCGGATAGATCCCCAGCAGGCTCACCTTGTCGCCGGCGTCGAGGGTGAACGCGGCGACCGATTCGTGGCCCCGGTTGCTCACGTACACCGTCCGACCGTCTGGGTGCATGACGATCTCCGAAGTCTTGGTGTACTCGGCGAAGTCCTTGGGGATGGTCGACAGACTCAGCACTTCGCGCATGGCACCTGTCGCGGGGTCGCGCCTGAACACCATCAGGGTGTTGTCCAACTCGCCGTTGACGTAGACGCGGTCCCCAGCCTTGTTGAACACCAAGTGGCGTGGACCGGCCCCGGCGTGCGTCTTCGTCCGGACGGGGTCGCCCAGCTTGCCACCTTGGACCGGAAAGCTAAGCACCTCGTCGGTACCGAGGTCGCACGCCAAGACGAACTTGTCGTCGGGCGAGAACGCGGCGAAGTGCATGTGCGGCCCTTCTTGGCGGTCGGCGACAGGCCCCGAGCCACTGTTCCTGAAGCTGGCAAGGGCAGGGGTCAGCCTGCCGTCGGGTTCAAGGCCGAAGAACCCCAGGGTGCCGTCACCATATCCCGCCCCAGCGACAAACCGTCCGTCATGACTCAATGCCAAATGGCATGGACCGTTGCCATCCCACTTTGACGACCCTAGGTCGGCCCAAGTCTTTCCATCGGTCAGCTTGAAACCCCGCACGTGGGCTCCTTGGGCTTCCTCGATCACATAGACCGTCTTGCCGTCCTTCCCCCAGACGGCAAAGCTCGGGTTTGACGACCGGCCCACGAGCCGGGCCGGGCCAAACTCTCCCGTCTCCGGGTCGAGGGTGCACGTGTAGGCGCCCTCGCTGCCCCCGGCCGAGGTGTAGGCCCCGATCAGAAACGACTCTAGGCGAGGCGGCTGGGTCATGGCGGTGTCGATGGTGAAGAAGAACATCAGCCCATGCCAGTTTAGCTTTTACGCCCAAAGGGCGGTCTGGTCGATCAGTTTGGCGACCAGAGCGGTCCATCCCGTCTGGTGGCTCGCCCCAATACCACGCCCGGTGTCACCGTGGAAGTATTCGTAGAAGAGCACCAAGTCCTTCCATTTGGGGTCGGTCGCATACAAAGGGTTTTCGTGGACCGGACGCCGACCCGACTCGTCAGGCAGGAACAAAGAGGTTAAGCGCGCGCCGAGCTCCAGAGACACTTGCCACAAGTTCAGTTGCCTTCCTGATCCGGTGGGAAACTCGACTTTCCAATCGTCGCCCAAATACCAGTGGTGGCGTTGCAGGGCCTCGATCAGCAGGTAGTTGATCGGGAACCAGACCGGCCCGCGCCAGTTGGAGTTTCCCCCGAACAGGCCGGTCGTCGACTCGCCAGGCTCGTAGTCGATCCAGTGCCTCTGACCCCCGACGTCAACCCCGTAGGGGTGGGTCGCATACACCTTGGACAGCGACCTCAACCCATAAGGGGACAGGAACTCACCCTCGTCGAGCATCCGGGCCAATATCCGCCGCAGTCGTTGGGGGTGGACCAAGGAAAGGACATGGCGCTCCCCCGACCCCGTCTCCTCGACAGACGCCAGGTTGGCCAGCAGGTCGGGCCGGTGGCGGCCGAACCATTCAAGACGGGTGCGGAAGCCGCTCAACCGCACAAGATCGTCCGCGTCGATGGTCGTGACGGCGAGCAAGGGGATCAGCCCGACCGCCGAACGCGCCTTGATGGGGAGTTGGTTCCCGTCGGGACCACGCACGACATCGTAGAAGAACCCGTCGGCATCGTCCCACAGCCCCAAGTCGTGGGCCGCCTTCGCGATGTAGACAAAGTGCTCGAAGAACTTGGACGCGACGTCGTCGTAGGCCGGATCGACTTTGGCGAGTTCAAGGGCGATGGAAAGCATGTTCAGGCAATACATCGCCATCCAACTCGTGGTGTCGGACTGCTCGAGAATGAACCCCTCGCCGACCGGCCGGTTTCGGTCGAAGACACCGATGTTGTCCAGGCCCATGAACCCACCCTCGAAGAGGTTGTTCCCTTCGACGTCCTTGCGGTTCACCCACCACGTGAAGTTGAGCAAGAGCTTGTGGAAGCAACGCTTGAGGAAGTCCACGTCCCCCGGGCCACCCCGTAGGCGCCGGTCGATCGTGAAGACCCGGTGGGCCGCCCAGGCGTGGACCGGCGGGTTGACGTCGCCAAACGCCCATTCGTAGGCGGGCACCTGGCCGTTCGGGTGCATGTACCATTCCCGCAGAAGGGTGATCAACTGCTCCTTCGCGAACTTGGCGTCGACCAAGGTCATGGGCACGGTGTGGAACGCCAGGTCCCAGGCGGCGAACCAGGGGTATTCCCACTTGTCAGGCATCGACAGCACCTCGGCGGTGTCCATATGCCCCCAACCCCGGTTTCGCACGTCGTGGCCTGGTGGCGGCGGGGGCTGGTGGGGGTCGCCCTCCAGCCAACGTCGGACGTCGTAGCGATAAAACTGCTTGCTCCAGAGGAGACCGGCGAACGCGGCCCTCTGGAGGCTCCGCTTGGCCGGGTCACGGGTGACGGTCACCGCGTCATAGAAGGCGTCGGCGTCCGCTTTGCGCTGGCTGACCACCTCGGTGAAGCCGTCGCCAAACGGTACGTCGATCTGCACCGGGGACAACCGGGCCCGGACAGCGCGGATTTCGCCAGGGGCAAGATCCAGGCGGAAGACCCCGCAAGCCTTGGTGCCCGACTTGGCCGGGTTCACCCGTTCGGTGTCACCACCGACGATGTACTCGTGGAACGCGTCCTTGATAAACGGCTGTGGGTTCGGCTCGCCATAGAGCTTCTGCCGGTTGGTCTCGTTCTCGGTGAAAAGGACCTCGTCTGGCCGCTCGATTTCGAACCACAGTGTCCCGTGCCGGCTGCTGACGCACTTGACGGTCTGGGGGTGGACAAGAGAGAAGTGGTCGGCGAACACCTCCCCGCCCCACGACCACCGGTTGCGCGACCACACGTGGGGCAGCACCCACAGGCTGGCGGGGTCGGGGCCCTGGTTGGTCACCGTCCACTGGAACAAGATGTCGTCCGGAGCCGCCTTGGCGACTTCGATTTCGACATCGAAGTACCGGTCGCCGTCAAGGACGCCGGTGTCCAGCAATTCGAACTCCGGCTGCGTCATGTCGGCCTTACGGGCCCGGTTCTCGTCCACCAAGCGGCGGTAGGGGAACTCAGCCTGCGGGTACCGGTAGAGCATCCGCTGGTACGAGTGGGTCGGGGTCGCGTCTAGGTGGAAGTACAGTTCCTTGACGTCTTCGCCGTGGTTGCCTTCTCCGTTGGTGAGGCCAAACAGTCGCTCCTTCAGGATCGGGTCATGGCCGTTCCAGAGCGCCACCGCGACATTGACGGTGCCTTGCCGGTCGCAGAACCCACCGATGCCGTCCTCGCCCCATCGATACGCCCGCGACCGGGCATGGTCATGGGGGAAGTAGTCCCAGGCGTCGCCGTCGGCGGAATAGTCTTCGCGAACCGTGCCCCATTGGCGGTCGCTGACATAGGGCCCCCATTCGTGCCACGGGGCCTCGGGGGCGTCGTTTTCGCGCAGGCGGGCGTGTTCTGGCGTCGGCATGGTGTTCAGCCTCCCGTCGCGAATCCCTCCATCAGGCACATGCCGCCGTCAACCGTCAGGGTGGTGCCGACGACATAGTCGCTGGCGTCGGAGGCCAGCCAGACGCAGGCCTGGCCGATGTCGTCGGGGACGCCGACGCGGTCGTAGGGGATCAGTCCAAGCAGCTTTGCCTCGGCTTCGGTGGTCTCCCAAGCGGGGCGGTTGATCGGGGTCGCGATCGCCCCCGGGGCGATCGAATTGACCCTGATGCGCCGGCCACTGACCTCCTGCGCGACGGACTGCATCATCAGCTTGATCCCACCTTTTGAGGCCGCGTAGTTGACGTGTCCGGCCCACGGGATGAACTCGTGGACGCTGCTCATGCAGACGATCTTGCCCAGGGCCTTTGACACCGGTCGCATCCCCCGCCGGTCGAACTCCTTCACCGCCTCGCGGACGCACAGGAACTGGCCCTTGAAGTTGACGTCCATGACCTTGTCCCACTGGGCGACCGTCATCTCGGTGAGCTTTGCGTCACGCTGAAGCCCGGCGTTCGCGACCAGGATGTCCAGAGTCCCGTAGGTGCGGACGACCTCTTGGACCATGGCGACGACCTCGGCCTCCTGGCTGACGTCGGCGGCGACGGACGAGGCGCGTCCGCCGGCACCGACGATGTCGTCCACGACGGCCTGGGCCGCCTCAGGGTTGACGACGTAGTTGACGACCACGTCCGCACCGGCGGCGGCGAGGTGGCGGGCGCACCCTTCACCGATGCCCGAGTTTGCCCCCGTGACCAGGGCGACCTGCCCGGCCAAGGGTCGGTGCGGGTAGCTCGCGACCAGCTCTTTCTGACGGTCCAGGTTGTACGCGGGAAGGAGCATGTCCCTCATTCAACCCGGTTTGTGCGGGCCGACCGGCGGCAGGGCAGGCATCTTTGCCATTCCTTAACGGGACGCATAAGGGCCAAAAAGCTGCGCAGGACTGGGCGCCCGGCCAAAGGGACAGTTCCGTGGTGGAGGCTAGGGGACTCGAACCCCTGACATCCTGCTTGCAAAGCAGGCGCTCTACCAACTGAGCTAAGCCCCCACGTGGCCGGCAGTGAGGATACCTCTCGCCTGACCAGACCAGAGGACGCCCGACACGACCTGCTGTACCTCGCGGAGGCCATGAGACGAGACGGGCACCGCCCACCCGCTGCCCCAGTGGACGATGAACTTCTGCCTGATCGAGGTCGGCGTCAACTCACCGGAGTACCGGCCCCGGGCCCTGGCCATTGGAGAGCGGCTAGGCGTCTACCGCGGCTAACCGACGTCGAAGGGCTGCACGTCGCCTTTCGCCCCGGTCGCCATCGGCGTGCTGGCCAGCCGCAAGAGCTGAGATTTTTGCCCGGAACCGGCCCCGGCGATGACAAGATAAGACACGATGCTCGCCACCCTTGCCCTGTTCGCCGCGACCATCCAGAACCCGCTTGCCCCGGGCGGGCCGTTTCCCGTCGCGGTCTGGTTGCAGAACCCCAACATGGCCAAGCGGTACCGCGCCGCCGGGTTCAACCTCTACGTCGGTCTGTGGCAGGGGCCGACCGAAGCCCAGTTGACCAAGCTCAAAGAAGCCTTCATGCCCGTCATTTGCGAGCAGAACGACGTAGGGCTCCGTCACCTGAACGACCCCGCGGTCGTGGCCTGGATGCACGGCGACGAGCCGGACAACGCCCAACCCGCGCCCGGCGGGGGATACGGGCCCTGCGTGCCGCCCAGCAAGGTCGTCGCCGACTACCACGCGCTCAAGAGGAAGGACCCGCGGCGCCCCGTGCTCCTCAACCTCGGACAGGGTGTGGCCAACGACGCGTGGATCGGGCGGGGTGCGGGGGCCAAGCTGAGCGACTACGAGACCTACGTCCAGGGATGCGACTTCGTCTCGTTCGATGTCTACCCTGTCGCCGGTTTACAAAGGCCTGACCAGCTTGGCCTCGTCGCCAAGGGCGTGGACCGCCTGATGAAATGGACGGGCGGCAAGAAACGGGTCTGGAACTGCCTGGAGTGCACCGACATCGACGGCCGGGGCAAGCCGACCCCGGCGCAGGTCGCCGCCGAGGCTTGGTCGGCGCTGATCCATGGCTCGCGCGGGCTGATCTACTTTGTCCACCAGTTCAAGCCCAGGTTCAACGAGCACGCCTTGCTTGACGACCCGACGATGCTGGCGGCCGTGACCCAGCTCAACGCCCAGGTCCAGCGGTTCGCGCCCCTCCTTGACGATCCCGTCGACCCTGCCGTCTCCGTCGTCGGCTCGGGCATCGAGTCTAAGGTGACGCGCCGTGGCAAGGAAACGACCCTGTACATCGTCGCCCTGGGCAGGGGCTCCAGCGTCACGGTCAAGGCACCGCATGGCGTGACCTCGGCGCGTGATTTGCTCCAAGGTGGCGACGTCGGCCTGTCCTTCACGGCGGCGCCGCTCCGGCCCTACATCCTTCGCGTCACCCATCCCTGACGGCGAGCAGTTCGAGCAGGCGGTCGGCCCAACGCCAAGGCGTCTCGACCTCGGTGTGGCGGACGTAGACGTGGCAGTCCCGGCCTTCCGCCGCTTGCGCCAGGAAGAAGTCGGCCCAATCCTTCAACTGGTCGTCGGAGTACGCCGTCCGTCGCAACCTGACGTACACATGCCCGGCCGTCACGACACGCGGCGCCTCCTCGTCGTCGGTGTCGGTGACGACCCATCCCGCCCCGGCGTCGCGCAACGCCGCCTCGGCCTCGGGACAACGCCATGACCCATGCCGGAACTCGAAGGCCCACCTCAAAGTCGGCCGTCGCGGCATCGCGGCGAGAAAGCCCTCGAGCAGGCCTTCCTTGCGCGCCAGGTTAGGCGGCAACTGGACCAAGACCTGGCCGAGCATGCCGGCCCGTTCAAGCGGGACCATCTGGTCGGCAAATGCCACCAGGGTCTCATGCCCCTCGGGCTTCAGCCGGGACAAGTGGGTCACCTTCTGGTGCATCTTGGGCGACACCTGGAATCCGGGCGGGCATTGGTCGACATATTTGGCGACCGCCGACGGGGTCGGCATGCGTTGCCACATCCCCGGCGCCTCCACCGTCGAGTAGTGGGCGGCATAGTGCTTCAGGTAGTCGGCCTGTTTGAGTCCGACCGGATAGAACAGTCCCTCCCCTTGCCACTCCTTGTACGAGTAGCCCGACAGCCCCACGTGGACTTTCGTCATGTCGGGCTATTTGACCACAAACGTGCCCTTGAGGGGCGTGTCGACCGACGAGGGGCCGACGTAGACATGGAACTCGCCCGGCTCGACCGTCCACTTCATACGGCGGTCCAGGATCGCCAACTCGCGTCCAGGGATCGTGACGGTGACCTCCTTGGACTCGCCGGGACGCAGGTCGACCCGAGTGAATCCGCCTAGGCGGCGCACGTAGGTCGTGACGCTCGCGACCTCCTGGTGGAAGTAGACCTCGGCCACCTCGGTGCCCGCCACGTCACCCTTGTTCGACACGGTGAACCTGACGGTCACGTCTTGGCCTGGCTTGATCGTCGGCGACGCAAGCTTCAGCCCGCTGTAGGCAAACTTGGTGTAGCTGAGCCCAAAGCCGAAGGGGTAGAGCGGCCCGGCCACCGCGGCGGGGTTCTTGATGCCTTCGTCGTTCGACGCCGGTTTGTAGGGGAAGTTCAGGGGGATCTGGCCGACCGACTTGGGGACGGTGACCGGCAGCTTGCCGCTCGGGTTGTTGTGGCCAAAGATGGTCTCCGCCACCGCTTGCCCCGCGTGGGAGCCTGGAGCGAACCCGTACAGCACGGCCTGGGCGTGGTCGTCAAGCCAGTTGATCGACAGGGCCCGACCCGCGACGACGACCGCGACGACCGGCTTTCCGGCAGCGGCCACGGCCTGGCACAACAGGCCTTGCCGGCCCGGAAGGTCGATGCTGGACCGTGTGCGGCTTTCCCCGCTTGTGCGGTTGTCTTCGCCCAAGACAAGGACCACGACGTCGGCCTTGCGGGCGACCGCCACGGCCTCGTCGATGCCTTTTTGCTCGGCCTGGGTCAAGGCGTGGGGGTAGAGCTCGTCGTTGGGGAAGTCCTTGGTCGTGACCGAGCAGCCCTTGGCGTAGAGCACCTTGCCTTCCCCGGCGAGTTCTCGGATCTTGGCGAGTACCGTCGGCACCTCAACATGCATCGGGCCGTACGTCTTGTGTGCCCAATCCACGTTCTCGGCGTTCGGGCCGATCACCGCGATGGTCTTCTCACCTGCTTTCAGCGGCAGGATGCCCCCCTGGTTCTTGAGCAAGACCAGCGACTCGCGCGACGCCCGGAGGGCGACTTCCTGGTGGGCGGGACTGGCGACCAGACGGTCGGCGGCCTTGAGGTCCGACCGGTACGGGCGGTCGAAGAGCCCCAACCAAAACTTCACGCGCAAGACGGAGCGCACCCTCTCGTCAAGGACATGGGTGGGCACCAGCCCTTTTCGCACGTTCTCCCGGGCCGGCAGGATGTAGTCCTGGGGAGGCGTGAAGGTGGTGCGGACGTCGAGCCCCGCGAGCATCACCTGGCGCACCGCGTCGGCATAGTCCTTCGCGACATGGTGCTTGCTGTGGACGTATTCGACGGCGTCACTGTCGCTGACGACATACCCGCGGAACCCCCACTGGGTTCGGAGGCGGTCGGTCAGAAACTCTTTGCTCGCCGCGACGGGGACCCCGTCGTAGTCGTTGTAGCTGGCCATGACCCCGAGAAGGTCGGCTTCTTCGACCACCTCTTTGAAGGGCTTGAGGGCGATCTCCTCCATCATGCGGGGCGCGACATGGGGGTCGGTGCGAGAGTAACCCTCGCGGGCACCCTTGTTGAAGCTGTAGACAGCAAAGTGCTTGGCCGTAGATGCCGAACCGTTCGCTTGGATCCCCTTCGTCAAGGCGACGCCCATCCGGGCCACCATGAAGGGGCTCTCGCCAAACGACTCTTCGGACCGGCCCCAACGTTGGTCGCGCACGACGTCCAGGATCGGTGAATAGACGTTGGTGTGGCCGAGCAGGCGGTTCTCTAGTCCGGTGATCTCGCCGATCCGGTGGACAAGGTCGAGGTCCCACGTCGCGCCGATCCCCGTGGGCACGGGGAACAGAGTCCCCGCGTAGGACGACGCCCCCTGGATGCCTTCATTGGTGAAGTCGACGGGAATGCCGAGCCGGGTCTGTTCGACAAAGAACCGCTGGATCTCGTTCAGGGCGGCGGCGTGCATGCTCGGTGGCCAAAGGTAGGGCGCGCCGGTCCGATTGTCGAATTTGCTGTTCAACTGCTCGTCGATGTTGGCGATACCGTCCTTCCAGACCTCGGTCTTCCACGCCAAGGTCGGCAGGCGGTCTTTCAGCACGGCTCCGTGACCGTACAGGGTCGCCAGTTGGCATGTCTTCTCGTCCAGGGTCATCTGGCGGAGCAGGTCGTCGACCCGCTTGTCGACGGGGTTGGCCGGGTCTTCGTAGACGTCCTTCTTGCCGTTCTTGTTGAGGTCGATCCAGTCGCCGTGATAGATCGACGGCATCGGCGCGAACACGGAGGGCACGTCGCTGGCCGGTGGTGACACCGAAAGGGAGACCGTCGCCGGAACCTGCACAGGACCGGGACGTTGGGTCGCCACCACCCACACCATTCCAAAGAGCATGGGGCTCACGGTACCTCACCCTCACGGGCGGCATGTCCCTACTCGACCAGCCCCCCGGGCGCACGGGCGAGGTCGAGACTAGGCCCAGGTCGTCTTGTCGTGAATCTCTCGCATTTACACGAGACTGGACCCATCGCAGAGGATATGGCCATGAAATTGACAGAGGCGGCGCGAGTCACGGGAGGATCCACCTCCCATGTGACTTACCCAATTGTCGGAGCACACAACATATGAGAACCAAGTTCTTGGACCGCACCTCGTCTCTTGCACTCGCCTTGATGGCTGTCGCCGCCCCGTCTGTCGCCCACGCCGGGCTGATGGGCTCGACGATGGGCGACCAGTACTACGCCTACGGAGGCGCGTATAACAGCCAGACCAACTTTGTCGTCGGCGCGGGTGCCGAAGACAGTTTTCTGGGCCACTACAACCTTGATGTCGACGACAATTCGATCACATTCGACTACTTTTCTGCCGGGACATATTCGACCTCAGTCCTGTCTTTGGCTCCGACCATCCACAACGGGACGGCGGTGCGTATGGTCAGCGGGCCGTCGTTCACCAACGTGACCATCGACGGTTCGACCAACATGGCCGGCTTTGATGCCAGCCGCATGAGCTGGACCGGCAACGAGATCCAGATCGACTGGGCCGGCCTGACCTACGACGAAAACACCGTGATCAAGCTCAACGTCGAGACAGTCCCCGAACCGGCGTCGATGTCGGTCCTCCTTGGTGGGGCGGTGCTCGCCCTGCGCCGCCGCTTCAAGAAGTAAGAGGCCTCAAAGGAACACAGGGGGCCAGGGCAAAATGCCCTGGCCCTCTTTATGTTGCCAAGCTATGCAAAAGCACAAATACTAGGAATCACCTCGACATCAAGATTTGGTCAGATCTATGTTGTACATTCAACGCAATAATTTCGTGATTTGGAATCGCGAAATGCCTGCAATATTGCAGAGAGAAATCCAATGCGATACAACCTCAGCTTCCGCACTTCTAGCCTCGTCAGTGCCATGATGGCCCTCGCCATCCCGTCCGTCGCCCACGCCGGGATGATGGGCTCGACCATGGGCGACCAGTACTACGCCTACGGAGGCGCGTATAACAGCCAGACCAACTTTGTCGTCGGTGCTGGCGTCGAAGACAACTTTGCCGGCTATTACGACCTCGACATTGACGACAATTCGATCACATTCGACTACCTGACCGCCAGCACCTGGTCGAGTTCGTCCCTGTCCCTTGCCCCGACGATCTACAACGGCACCGCAATCCGCATGGTCAGCGGGCCGTCGTTCACGAACGTGACGATCGACGGTGCGACCAACCTGGCCGGGTTTAACGCCAGCCGCATGAGCTGGACCGGTAACGAGATCCAGATCGACTGGGTCGACCTCACCTTTGACAAGAACACGATCGTCAAGCTCAACGTCGAGACGGTCCCCGAACCGGCGTCGATGTCGGTCCTCCTCGGTGGGGCGGTGCTCGCCCTGCGCCGCCGCTTCAAGAAGTAAACGTCGTCGATAGGACACAAGAGGGCCAGGGCAAAATGCCTTGGCCCTCTTCAGTTTTTTTCCGAATTCATGCGAAGCACAATTGCTAGGAATCTCCGCAAGATCAAGAATTGTTTATTTATGTGTTGTACATTCACTGCAACTCTTTTCGTGACATTGAATTGAGAACGACTGCAATATTGCAGGGAGGAATACAATGCGTTACAACATCAGCTTCCGCGATTCTGGCCTCGTCTGTGCCATCATGGCCCTCGCCATCCCGTCCGTCGCCCATGCCGGGATGATGGGCTCGACCATGGGCGACCAGTACTACGCCTACGGAGGCGCGTATGACAGCCAGACCAACTTTGTCGTCGGCGCTGGCGTCGAAGACACCTTCGAGGCCCTCAGCATCCAGTATTACAACATCGACATTGACGATAATTCGATCACATTCGACTACTTGAGCGCCGGCACTTGGTCGAGTTCGTCCCTGTCCCTTGCCCCGACGATCTACAACGGCACTGCAATCCGCATGGTCAGCGGGCCGTCGTTCACGAACGTGACGATCGACGGTGCGACCAACCTGGCCGGCTTTGACGCCAGCCGCATGAGCTGGACCGGTAACGAGATCCAGATCGACTGGGTCGACCTCAACTACGATGAGAACACGATCGTCAAGCTCAACGTCGAGACGGTCCCCGAACCGGCGTCGATGTCGGTCCTCCTTGGTGGAGCGGTGCTTGCCCTGCGCCGCCGCTTCAAGAAGTAAGCGGCCACGATACGGCCAGGGCGACACGTCCCTGGCCGTTTTCGTCAGCCGTCCCCGCGCCCGGCGCCCATATCGGCCAAACTGGAGCGTCGCGCCATGGACCCGCGCCTCTCCTTTTGCATCCAAGCTGCCTTCGAGGCTGGACGAAGTACCCTGGCCCACTACCAGACTGGCGTCGCCGTCGACGTCAAGGCCGACGCGTCCCCGGTCACCCAGGCCGACCGTGACGCCGAGGCCGTCGTCCGGCGGCTCGTCGCCCAGACTTGGCCGGGTGAACCTGTCTTGGGCGAAGAAGAAGGTGCCAGCGGAGCCGGGCTCGACCGTTGGGTCGTCGACCCGATCGACGGCACCAAATCCTTCATCGCCGGCGTGCCCCTTTTTGCGACGCTCATCAGCTACGAACGGGACGGGGAGCCGGTGGCGGCCGCCGTCTACTTCCCAGCTCTCGACGACATGTACTACGCCAGCAAAGGCGGCGGTGCCTTCTGGAACGGTCGGCCAGTGCGCGTACGCCCGACGACCGATCTTGCCGAAGCGACCTTGCTCAACGGTAGTTTCAAGTCCCTCCGCGACCACGGGCGGCTCGACGGTTACCACCGATTGGCCGCGGAGGCGAAGGTCACAAGGGGGTGGTCTGACGCCTACGGACACGCTTTGGTCGCCAGCGGGCGCGCCGACATCATGTTGGACCCGGTCATCGCCCGGTGGGACATTAGCGCCCCGGCCCTCCTCGTCCGCGAAGCAGGCGGGGTGTTCATGGACTTCAATGGGGCCGACGTCCTTGGCGCCGACGCGGTCAGCTTGACGCCGGGCCTGAGGGAAACGGTGCTTGAGGCGTTCCGATGAGGGTGATGGCGGTGGACTTCGGCGGTGCCAAGATCGGCCTTGCCGTCGGCGACACCGAGACACGGGTGGCCTCTCCGCGGCCCAACCTGTCGGCCAGCGGCACCCTTGCCACGGACGCCGCCGCCCTCGTCGCCCGGGCAAGGGCCGAAGAGGCTGAGGCCATGGTCGTCGGGATCCCCCTGGACGCCGGTGGCGAGACCAAGATGAGCCGCGTCTGCCGGCGACTGGGAGACCTGGTCGCGGCCCACGGTCTGCCCGTGGCCTTTGTAGACGAGAGCCTGACCAGCCACGCTGCCGAGACCGACATGCTCGCCGCCGGGCTCAAGGGGTCGCAACGGCGCAAGCTTGTCGACGGCGAGGCCGCCTGCCGCATCATGGAACGCTTCCTGGAGTCGCATGGCAGGACGCTCTAAGCCGCGCCGCAGGCCAAGGGGGCGTCGGAGATGGGCTTTTCTGGCGACCTTGGTCGTCCTGGTCGGCGGCCCGCTGGCGTGGGGGATGTATCAACTGTCCCCGACCACGGCGGGTAAGCCCTTCTATGTCCGCTACAACTCCGGCCTTTCGGCTGGCAAAGCCCTGGAAGACTTGCAGGCCAACGGTGTCGTCCGCAACAGCCAGTGCATGGCCTTGGTCGCCAAGGTGTACGACCTGCAGTCCGTCGACCCCGGTACTTACCGGTTTGCCCCCGGGATGTCGTGGCGCGAGGTCGTCCGGGCCCTGCGCAAGCCGATCCGACAAGACGTCGTCATCCCCCCCGGCTGGTGG
This sequence comes from Fimbriimonadaceae bacterium, assembly GCA_019638795.1. Lineage (NCBI taxonomy): Bacteria > Bacillati > Armatimonadota > Fimbriimonadia > Fimbriimonadales > Fimbriimonadaceae > Fimbriimonadaceae bacterium. The sequence continues at coordinate 13,528 of JAHBTB010000005.1, forward strand.
ATCGCGCGGGTCGGCAAGCGGTTGGAGGCCAAGGGCGTCTGTACGGCCAAGGAATACATCGACGCCGCCAACCACCCGGAGCGGTTCCAAGGCGTCGTCGGCTTTCCGCTGCCCGAAAAGAGCTTGGAGGGCTACCTCTTTCCCGACACCTACGACCTACCCCCGTTGCTCGGTGCCGACGAGGTCGTCCGACGCCAGTTGCGGGCGTTCGACGAAAAGGTTGCGGCCCCTTTGGGGACGAACGGGCTCGCCCGCGCCCTCACCATCGCGTCTATGGTGGAGCTCGAGGCGGCCAAAGACGAGGAACGCCCGGTCATCGCCGGGGTGATCGAAAACCGCCTGGCCAAGGGCCAAAGGCTGGAGATGGACGCCACCGTCCTATACGCCCTTCAGGAGTGGAAGGTGCTCGGCCCCGGGGTGGTCCACACAGTCAAGTCTCCATACAACACCTACGAACACGCCGGTCTGCCCCCCGGACCGATCGGTTCGCCCGGGAAGGCCAGCATCGAGGCCGCGCTGCACCCAGCGCGGCACGGGTACTTTTTCTATGTGGCAAAGCCCGACCGGACCCACATCTTCTCGGCGACTTACGCGCAGCACCTTGCCGCGATCAAAGTCGCCCGCAAGGCCTGGGCTGACGCCAAGGCCAAGGCTAAGCCATGAGGCACTTCCGTCCCGGAACCTTCTCAAGGGACGCGATGCCGCGTGTTCTCCGGCACTTTTCGCCGTCCGAGTCCCTCGACGGACTGGAGAAGGTCGACCTGGCCGCCCTCCATGCCGCCGGCAAGCGCCTGGTGCTCCTCGACGTCGACAACACCCTCCTTCCATGGAAAAGCGAAGACATCCCCGACGCGACCAAGCGATGGATCGAGGCGGGAAAGGCGCTCGGCCTCCGGTTCACCGTCCTCAGCAACACCCATAACCCGGCCCGGCTGGAGCGGCTTTGCCAGGCGGTCGGGGTCGGTTTCATCCGTGACCGGGCCAAACCCAGCCGACGCATGTTTCTGATGGCCGTCGACCAGGCGGGCGTGGCCAAAGACCAGGCCGTCATGGTCGGTGACCAGTTGCTCACGGACGTGTGGGGGGCCAACCGGAGCGGGATCGACGCCATTTGGGTCAAGCCGATCCATCATCGCGAGTTCATCGGCACGACGCTCGTCAGCCGACGGGTGGAGTGGCTGCTCGGTCATTTCCTCTACCGATACTTCCAGGGTGACGGGGCCGACGAGGAGCACCGCCCGGGTTTCTTCCGCCGCCAAGTCGTCCAGCAGTTCGTCAAGTTCTTTGTCGTCGGCGGGGTGGCCACGGTCGTCGACTTGGGTCTGCACTACTACCTGATGTTCGCCGCCCGAGCGGGCGACCAGAGCCTCATGGAGGTGGCGGGCCGTTGGGCCGTCGCCACCCTGCCTTGGGAAGCCCACGAGACAAACCTCAAGGACGCCGCCTATGCCCCCCTCAAGGTCGTGCCGGTCGTCCTCGCGATCATGGTTTCCTACCTCCTGAACCGCGCCTGGACGTTCCAGGCCACCCACCAGCGCGCCACGTTCGCCCAGGTCGCCAAGTTCTACGTCATCGCCCTGGTCGGCATGCTCATCAGCGTCACGGTCGGCAGCGTCGTCCAGCGCGTCGTGCCTGCCGGTGACAAGGTCGCTTGGGCCGTCGCCGCCGCGGCGGGGACCGCGGCCGGTTTCCTGTGGAACTTCAACGGCCAACGCCTCTGGACGTTCAAACACAAATGAGTTGGTCGGAATGGCGTGACGCCCCCCCGGGGGACTTCGCCGTCCTCGGCGACCCGGTGAAGCACTCCCGCTCGCCGCGCATGCACACCGCCGCGTACAAAGCTCTGGGGCGGTCGTGGCGATACAACGCCGTCCGGGTCCCCCTGTCCGAGTTCGACGAGGCCGTCGTCCACCTGGCCCGGTTGGGTTACCGAGGCGTCAACTGCACGGTCCCCCTGAAGGAGGCGGCGTTCCGCTGGGCGGACGAAGTCGATGCGACGACACGCCGGATCGGGGCGGCGAACACCCTGAGGCTGGCTGACCGCCACGCCACCAACACCGACGCCCCTGCGTTCGTCAACACGTTCGCGGGCAAGGGGCCCGTCTTGGTGCTTGGTGCCGGCGGGACGGCCCGGGCCGTCCTCGTCGCCCTTGACGAGGCGGGCGTCCGAACCTTCCTTTGGAACCGCACGCGTGCAAAGGCGGAGGCCCTTGTCGAAAGCTTGCGCGTCGCGGCCGACGTCATTGAAGGACCGCATCTGGCCGGCATGCGGTCCGTCGTCAACACGACGTCCGCCTCGCTCCAGGGTGAGGCCCTCCCGATTGACTGGTCGATGGCAGGCGCAGGGACGTTGGTCTATGAGGCCGCCTACGGGCCTTCGCCGTTCCTCGACGCGGCACAGGCACATGGGTTGGAAGCGGTGGACGGCCTGCCCCTCCTCGTCGAGCAAGGCGCCCTGGCGATCACCTGGTGGACAGGAGTAGAGCCGGACCGGTCTGTCATGATGGAGGCGGTGCGATGAGCGTGTTCCCGCCGACCCCCGCCAACATCGCCGCCGCCGCCCGGGTGATCCAGGACGGTGGTGCCGTGGTCATGCCCACCGAAACCGTCTACGGCCTGGCCTGTGACGCCCTCGACGAGGCCGCCGTCGCCCGGGTGTACGAGATCAAGGGCCGGCCCGCCGAGAACCCGCTCATCGTCCACCTCGCCTCACATGACGATCTCGAAAGGGTCGCTGTCGTGGACAATCCTCTTGTCAAACGCCTCGCCGACGCCTATTGGCCGGGCCCTCTGACGATGGTGCTCAAGAAATCTCCACGAGTCCCCCGGATCACCACTGCTGGGCTCGACACGGTCGCTGTCCGTGTCCCCAGCCACCCAGTGGCCCGAGAGCTCATCCGCGCGGCGAAACGCCCGCTTGCCGCTCCCAGCGCGAACGTCTTCATGGGCCTGTCGCCGACCCGTGTCGAAGACCTTGACCCAGAAATCCGGGTGGAGGTCGAGATCATTCTCGACGGAGGCCCGTGTGAATACGGATTGGAGAGCACGGTGGTCGATGTCACGGGGCCGAACCCGGTCATCTTGCGCCCCGGAGCGGTCACACGAGGGAATATTCAAGCCCTTCTCGGACGACCATTGGGCGAGATTCCACCCGCGGGCCCCCGACGTTCTCCCGGGCTCTACCCCCGACACTACGCCCCCCGTGCCCTGTTGAAGCTGGTTGACGCCCTCGGCGAAGAAGACTCCGGCTTGACCTTCGGCGAGTCGCGTCACGTCCATCAAGTCAAGATGCCGCGAGACGCCCAAGCCTATGCGGCGAACATGTACTCGGCCCTCAAAAAGCTTGATACCGAGGGCGTCGAAGTGATCCTGGTGGAACGACCACCCGCCGACGCGGACTGGGAGGCCGTCAACGACCGCCTCAAACGCGCATGCGATTGACACGAGTTAGGCAGAGGCTGACTGACTAGAGTCCCCAGATAAACCTCACCCACCTTGGTTGACTCTCGTTCTCGCGGACAAAAGATAGCGCCGCGTTCACGTCTCTAAAGAGCATAAAGTGTCCAAACTCTGTCCTGACTATATAGGACGGAGTCCCTGGTATTCCTAGCGCCAAGGCACTGTCGTCAGCTGCTTGCAACAATCCCTTTACATTTGGACTCGGCACGGACTCAGACCAAACTTGTCTCGGTATTCCAATGCTCTCTGCATAGCCGGCAGTGGCACTCGGGGAGAGATCTCTCGAAGTGATCAACTGACTAAACATTTCACCTCCAAGCGAATATGGAATCTGCAGTTTGTTCCCGAGTTCCTCTGCTCTGAAGACATTCAGGGCAGATGCTAGGGAATCAGGTTGCTTCATATCAGGAATGAGGATGACTCTCTCCTTAAGATTCTTGACCTTTTCAATGGCATGCCGGTCGGCCAGCCATCTTTGCCTGCATGCCGGGCAAGTGATGTTTGACACTATGTACAAGCCCATGCCAGGAGTTTCTCGAATGGACACAGAAACGTCTTGAAGGTCGCTCATACGCCTCGAATCAAGCCTGACAAATGACTCAGGTTGCCGCAACAGGACGGCAAGCAATATTCCCGCAATGATACCACTGAGAATATAGAAAGCAAGCCTTCGCGAGAATACGCGTCGCAGTATCCTTTTCATGAGATCACGGGACTTCAAAGAGGACAATCCACATTTTGACCTGGCCACTCGCATAGAGGCTGGTTTACAGTTTCACTTTTCACATGCCCATCAAAGTACAACGTGTTTCGCCAAGTACCGTGGATCGAACCACTGATAGTTTCCTTCCCCGAGCCGCTCACGTACCAGGTGTCGTCGTAGAAAAACTTTGTCCGCGCGGGAGCGGCAATCGATTGCTGAGACAATCGGATGCCATCCGAAGACTTGACGGTGTAGAACCCAAAATACGATACCGCAGCCCCTTGATTATAGCTTGAGAATCTGTGGTCAATATCTTCAGTGCCTACCATTCCGGTTCGTCCCGCCACTGTATCCAGGGGGCAATACAATTCAGATTTGTCAACCTTGTAGGACTCGATTGATTGCGCAAGAAGCTCAGCCTGGTCCTTGCCATCGATCCCGAGTGGACGGTCTGCATAGGGAGGGTAGAACCCCTCGTGGTCGCTTGCGTACAAATCCATCGCCACGCCAATAGAATGCAGGTGGGCAGAGCAAACGGACTCTTGCGCACGGTGCATACCCCAGACTACAGCACTGGTAATCAGCCCAGCAAGAATAGCGATGATCGCTATAACAGTTATCAGCTCGATCAGAGTCAGGCCAGAACGAAGACGGTTCATTTCGCACGATTGTCCTTGTTTCCGCTGGTCTGTCCGACTGTCCACGGAACAATTCTTCCCCCGCCCAAGCGAATCGTCAATGATCTCGAATCAAGATAATGTCAAGCCTATACCAAGCCGCAGTGACAGGCGAGGCTGGGAAGCCTTCAGCGGGACGCATAGAGCGGACCGCTCCGCCGACGGTCCTATCTGCGGGGCCGGCCGCGGCCCCGCGAAAATCTGGTGGAGGCGCCGGGAATTGAACCCGGTTCCAAAACTGTCGTTACCGAAGCGTCCACGAGCGTCTTCTTCCCTTTAGATCTCGACGCCTTGCTGCCAGGAAGACAGGCTACTCGGCGTCCAGCCCGGTTGGTTTAGCCGCTTCAGCCCCGGACAGAGGCCTGACGGCGATCCAGCATTTGCGATGCCTGGTTCAGACGAGGCTGGCGCCCTGCTGAGAGGCCCGCTGCACATTAGGCAGCGTAAGCGAATGTGTTGTTCGCAGTTGCTTTTTTGCCGTTTGTTTACGAGGCCAACGGCACCTCGGCTCGCAACCTCGGCGCGATCCAGCTCTGTCGAAGCCTGACGCCCCCAAGGGTCACTATTATAGACGGCTCGTCCGGTCCCCATGTTCAGATGGGAAAAGTTCTGGGCCTAGCCACCTTGCCATCCGGCCCGGTTCCCGATACCATGGACAGTGATGGAGGAGGCGATATGGTCACAAAAGTGTACGAAACCCTCGTCGATGCTCCGGTCCAGAAGGTGTGGGAGTTCCACAGCGACGTCCGGTCGATGCGCCTGATCACCCCGCCGGAGGACCACCTTGAATTGGTCAGCCGGGACATGTCCGTCCACGACGGAGCCCTGCATGAGTTTCGCATCAAGAAGTTCGGCCGCCACTTCACGTGGCGGGCCAGGATATCGGCGGTCGACCCGCCCCACACGTTCACCGACACCGCCGAGCGCTCACCGTTCCGCTACTGGAAGCATGTCCATGAGTTCATCGAAGACCCCATGGGCACGATCATCAAGGACACAGTGACGTACCGACCTCCCGGCTGGCTCTTGTCCGGGATGGTGAACAGCTTGGTCGTCGAAGAGGCCCTAGACAAGTTCTTCAAGTACCGCCATCGGGCCACCCACGAGTTTCTCGAGGACAGCCAGAAGGCGGTGATCAACGAGGACATCGTGGGTAAGGCGTCCGACCACTACGAGCCGCACGTCACCTGAACATGAACTTGTCCAAGCCGACCACCAGCCCCTCGAACGAGCGGATGTGGCGGACGGCCAGAAGGACGCCGGGCATGAACGAACGGCGGTCGATGGAGTCGTGCCGCACCGTGAGCAGCTCGCCGTCACCCCCGAACACGACCTCCTGCGAAGCGACATAACCGGGCAAGCGCACCGAGTGGACGGTGACGTCCTTGTGCTTGCCGCCCCGGGCCCCGGCAGCCTTTTCCGTTGTGCCCTGGGTGGCCCGGGGCACCTCGCGGCGGGCCTCGGCGATCCGTTCGGCTGTGTGCATCGCGGTCCCGCTGGGGGCGTCAAGTTTGGCCTTGTGATGGCGTTCGACAATCTCGACGTCGGGCAGCCAAGCGGCGGCCATCTCGCAGAACTTCACCATGAGCACCGCCCCGATGGCAAAGTTGGGCACCAGGGCGGCCGGAGTGGCGTTCTCACGGCACTCCTCCCGGATGGCGGAAAGGTCGGTCTGGCTGATCCCGCTGGTGCCGATCACGACAGGCACCTTGCGCTTCAGGCAGCTCATCGCGTGCTCGGGGGCCGCCAACATGTGGGTGAAGTCCACCGCCACGTCCGGCTGGACGGTGTCCAGGACGTGTCCCAGCCGGCCCTCGACCTGAAGGTCGGGCAGGTCTTGCCCCGCCAACGCGCGGACCGAGACGCCGCCGTCCGTCTTGTCCACCGCCCCGACCAGTTCCATGTCGCTGGCGGCCGACACCGCCCGCATGACTTCCTGGCCCATCTTGCCGGCCGCGCCGATCACGACCACCCGCATGACTCCATCACTCATGCCCCATTGTGGCCGGTCGGTCAGGTCCGTTCCATCACCAGTCGGCCCGACTCGAGCCGGACCGGGTCGCCTTTGTCGTCCAAATACGACTTGACCCCACCCATCAGGACGCAGTGGGCGTCATATTCCTTGCCTCCGGCCCGCACCTTGCGCCGTCCGACGTAGACGCATTTGGTCTCGACCCATTTCTGGCTAGCCAAGTCGAACCGCCAGTAGGTCGTCTCACCGCCCGGCTCCACTTTGTCGCGGACAAACCAGAACTCCGGGGTCGCCCGCCAGGGCTTCGACGGTGCCGGCACGGTGGTCTCGTTGCGGTGCCCCGCCTCTTCGACGACGACGGTCGCCTTCGTCTCCGAAAAACGGACCGTGAGCGTCTGCAGGGCGTTGCCGCCGGGGATCGACGTCTTCTGGGTCATGCTCACCGGGCGCGCTTGCTTGTCGTAGTCCGACTCCTGGACGACGACCCTCACCTTGCCGTCCTTGTCCCGCAGGGTCATTTCCAGGCGCAGGCTCTTGTGCCCTTTGTCGGTGATGCTCTGCCGGACGACGGCGCGCCCGTGGACGCCTGGGGCGGCGATCGTCATTTCAACATTGCCGAAGGCGACGGCGGCGGCGGCAAGAAAGACGGCGGTCATGGGTTGTCTCCGATCAGCCGCTCGGCGGCGGCCAAGCCTGATTCGTAGGCGTGCTCGATCCGACCCTGGGCGACCCCGTCGCCCGCGATCAACAGCGTCGCCCCTGGACGGTTGACACTGTCGAAGGCGACGGTCGTCTCGGGTTGGCTGTACCTCCACCGGTGGACGTCCACCACCTCGGGAGACTTGAACGCGGGGCCGAGCAACCGCTCGACGTCGACCAGAGTGTCGTTGACGACCTTGTCATCGGGCCGGTCAAGGTTCCACTTGCTGTACGCGGCGCTCATCTGGGCGACCACCGCCGTGCAGCCCTCGGGGGCCCGGTCTCCAGGGCATTTGGCCGACTCGATGCTGAGCCAGGCCAAGGGCGTGGACTGTTCGGCGTCAAGGGAGGCAAAGAACGGCGGGTCAAGCGGTGCCCGGTAACCCAGCATCACCGAGATGCACGAGCGGTAGAACACTTTGTCGAACTGCCTGGACTCGCCCAAGGAGTCAAGAAGCACGGTCGTCTGGGGCAGGGGCGGCGTCAAGACGACGGCGTCGAATTCCTCGCCTTCAACCCGGTACCCGGAGCCCTGGCGTTCGAGTCCTTCCACCTTCACACTCTTTCTGACGTCCAAGCCGCCGGCGAGGAGCTTGCCGAGGGTGTTCAAGCCCTTGCGATAACAAAACCTCCGCAGCTGCCCCCGGCTGTCACCCGGGCCCAGGCGGCCGGAACTGTGCGTCCACGTGGGCTTGGCGACCTCGACCAAGTCAGTGGTTGCCAACTGGTTGAGAAGTACGTCCTCGATCGCCGTGCCTCGCGGGGCGACCGACGTGGCGCCGTGGTCAAAGGTGTAGTCGCCCACGCGCCGGGTCGCACACCGTCCACCCAGACCTCGGCTCCGCTCAAAGACGACGACGCTTTTGCCCGCCTGGGTGAGCCGCCTGGCCGCCGCTAGGCCGGCAATCCCCGCCCCGACGACCGCCACTCTCACGCAGGCGCTTGCTCCCAAACCTGGTCGAGGACGGCGACCGCGGCTTGCTGGCCGCTCCGCGCCGCCCCGTCGGCACCGGCATACTCGGTGACCTCACCGGCCAGGTAAAGGCCCGCCACCGGCGTCTTGACCGACGGCCGTCTGTCGCGGCAACCCACCGCCATGACGGGCTGGGCGTGGGCGACCTTTCTCACCGCCAGGGGCCGCCATCCACCGACGTTGCAGTGGGGGAACCACCGTTCCAAGGCGTAGCGGACCGATTTGGCAAAGTACAGGTCGGCGTCGGCCGACAACCCACCTTTGGTCGCGGCGACGAGATACTGGCCACGGGGGGCAAGCTCCGGTGCCGTCAAGCTCGGGCAGACGACGAAATCGACCGTGCCGCGACCGGGCCCGTCCACGACCACGGTCGCGTCGTCGGTGGGCTTGGTGTCGGCGGCAAAGTAGACGGTCGTGTTCGACCTCCACTGCGTCGCCGGGACGGCGAGGCCGAGAGCGGCCGCGGCCCCCGGGTCTGTGGCGACCACGACGGCTTCAGCGTCGATCGTGCCGCCGTCCGCCAGCTTCACACCGACGGCCCGACCACCCTCGTTGACAATCCCGACGACCTGGGTGCGCAGGACAAACTTGTCTTCCGGGATGTCTCCCGCGATCTGGGCGGGGACCGACCCGATGCCGGCCGCCGGGACCGCCAAGTGGCCCTCGCTCAGCAACTTCCAATAAAACTGGAACTGCAGCGCCGAACTCGACAGGCTCCGGTCGAGCAAGACACCGCCGTAGAATGGGCGGACAAACCTCTCGACAAACGACGGGCTGAACTTGCGCGACGTCAGGTAGTCGGCGACCGACGAGTCCTCCCCGGCCCAGAGTTCGGCAAAGCTGACCGACTTCAAGTCTTCATTCAGCGCACTGACACGGGTCATGTCCGCGAGGGGAACGATCCCGTCGAACATGGTCTGCAAGATGTTCTCCCGGTGCACTTCGCGGAGCTTCTTGCCGTCGAAGACCAAGGCGCCCGGTTCAAGGGGCCGCAGCCCGATTCGGTTCAGGTCCAGCTCAAGCCTCAGGTGAGGGTAGCGGTCAAAGACGAACTGGAAGCCCTGGTCAAGGTGAAATCCTTCGACGACGTCCGTCCGCATTTTGCCGCCTACCGCGTCGGCGGAGTCGACGACCAAGACTGGAACCCCAGCCTGATGGAGGCGACGGGCGCACACGAGCCCGGTAAGCCCTGCACCAACAACAACGACTGGCTTCCCCATGTCCTGAGTCCCGTTTTACCTGGCCAGCCCCGACGACCGCCCGTTCGACTGGAACCTGAGGCGTCCCCCGGCGGTACATTCACCGTGGCCATGGCCGAAGAGCAGGAGCACCTGCAGTCGGAAGAGGACCTCGAGGAGATCCTCCGCCTTGCCGTGCGCCGCTCGCCCTTCGACGGCGACCTGCGGGCCCGTCTCCGCCAGAACGCCGAGGAACTCGGGATCACCGCGGAGCAGCTTGCCGCCGCCGAGGCTGAGTACGCCCTGCGCAAGCAAGAGGACGAACGCCTGAGACGCGAGCGCGAAGCCTATGAGGCCGACTTGGCCGCGTTCCGCAAGTCGCGGTGGTCAGGCTTTTACCGTAGCCTCGCCAGCTACCTGGCGATCAACGGCTTCATCCACGCGATCAATTGGGCGACCAGCGGCGGAGACATGAGGCCCTACTGGGCGGTCTGGCCGCTCCTCGGCATGGGCATCGGCATTGTCAGTCATCTGGCCCGGCTGGTCTTTTCGTCACGAGAAGAGGACGAGCGGAAGTTCCGGAAGTGGCGGATCAAGAACGGCGTCCTCGCCCGGGTCGAGGGCTTCGTCAACCCCAAGGGCCGCGACTAACCGACCGGGGCGAGAAGGCGGCTGACACCGTAGTATCCCGCCGCGCAAAAGGCCAAGCCGAGGAGCAGAGACCCGAACGCATAGCCGAGGGCCGGCAAGAACTGGCCCTTCTCTAACTGATAGAAGATGTCGAGGGAAAACGACGAGAAGGTCGTGAAGCCGCCGAGCACACCGACCACGACGAAGAGTTGCCATCCAAGGAGCACGGGTCGGTGGGCCATGAGAGCGGCGACGACGCCGATGGCCAAGCTACCGACCACGTTGATGGCGAGGGTCGACCATGGGAACGAAGTCTGGCCCATCGCCTTGAACCAGACACCGGTCCAATAGCGCGCGTTCGCCCCGAGGGCGGCCCCTACCGCCACCGCCAGACTGTCGCGTACGGCGTGGACGACGGCCACCGCAGGTCAAACCTTGCTGCGCTCGCGGGCCTCGGCCGAGACGACGGCCTTTTCGGAAACCGCCTCGATCTCGGTGCGCCCCTTCTCGACGGTGGCCAGGACACGGCCGACGACGCCTTCCAGGCTGCTCAAGACGTCGTACACGTACTTGTCCGCCCCCCGGCGCATGTCGCGGGCCTCGCGCTCCACGGCGTTGCGGATTTCATCGGCCTGGGCCTTGGCGATCTTGAGCACCTCGCTCTCGCTGACCAGTTGGGCCTGCTGGATACGGGCTTGCTCCAGAATGCGGTCGGCCTCCTTTTGAGCGGCGTCAAGAATCGACTGGCCCTCGCGCTCGGCCTGGCTGAGCAGGCTGTCCGACTCCTCTTTGGCGGTCTCGACCAACCGCTCGCTTTCTCGGGCGAGCGACGCGGCGTCCCGCAGGTCGCGCGGCAATGACGCCCGGATCTTGTCCACCTGCATCGCCATGTCGTCTTGGTTGAAACCAAAGGCGATACCGAGGAACGTCTTGGGACGCCGGATCTCCTGCTTGAGGTTGTCCAGCAGGCGCATGACGTCGATCGAGTAGTCGTTGCGGACAGACATGGGTGCTCTAGCTCAGTCTAACAGGTCCCCCGCCCTTGGCACCGCCAGGTACCCCCGTACTTATGCCAGGGCTTTCTTGATCTTTTCCACGACGGCGGGCGGGACGAACCCCTCGTAACGGCCACCAAGCCGCGCGACTTCGCGAACGACCGAACTGGCCAGGAAGCTGTGTTCTTCCTTGGTGATGAGGAAGACCGTCTCGATCTCCGGGGCCATTGCCCGGTTCGCCAACGTCACCCGGAACTCGTAGTCGTAGTCGCTGATCGCGCGCAGACCCCGGACGATGCACTGGCAATCCTGCTCCCGGGCATAGTCGACTAGCAACCCCCGAAACGAGTCGACGCGCACGTTGGCGATGTGGGCGGTGCATTCCTGCAAGGCCTCGACGCGGTCCTCGACCGACAGGAACGGGGTCTTGTCGCTGTTGTGGCCGACCGCGACGACCAGTTGGTCGAAGAGGTCCGCGGCGCGGGCGACGACGTCCAGATGCCCGATGGTCGGCGGATCAAACGAGCCGGGATAGATCGCCAGTCGCGTCATCGCGGGAAGTCTAGCCAATCAAGGGCTACAAGTGGGCGTGTTGCGGCTTCATCACCGGGTCGAGCCGGGCCGCCTCAAGGATCACCGCCAGCAGGCCGGGAAACCGGGCGTCCAGATCTTCGGTGCGGACACTGTTCAGCATCGCGACGCCCTCGGGCCGCATCCGGATCACCCCGGCCTCGCGCAAGACCCGCAGGTGATGGGAGACGGTGGACTTCGGGGCGTTGGCCGTGCACCGGCCGCAGGTGACCTCGCCTTGGTCGACAAGGCACAGGACGATCTGCATGCGGGCAGGGTCACTCAGGGCGTGCAACACGTTTTCCAGCCGGATCATTTCCGTCACTGGGTGGTGGAGCTCCCGCATGGCCGTTCAATTATGTCTTACGCCGAGCTTCAAACTGAGTTCCCCGCCCGGGCACAAAGAAAGGGCGGGGCCTGTCGGCCCCGCCCAGTCATGGGGCGCTTACGCGCCCGAATTCAGATTAGTGACCCTCAGTCTTCGGGGCTTCGCCAGCGGGGGCGGCACCGTCGGTCTTGGGGGCTTCGCCAGCCGGGGCGGCGCCGTCAGTCTTGGGAGCTTCGCCAGCGGGGGCGGCAGCGTCGGTCTTCGGGGCCTCGCCAGCCGGGGCGGCAGCGTCGGTCTTCGGCGCGTCCGTCTTCGGGGCTTCGGTCTTCGCAGCGTCGGTCTTGGCCGCTTCGCCGCCGGCGGCCGGCTGCTCGCCGCAACCAACCAGCGCAAAGGAACCGAGGATCGCGGCCACGAGGGCCATGAGCATGATCTTGTTCTTCATGTGTGTCTCCTGTGTCTCAGTGTCGCCGGCAGGTCCCGTCAAGACCGTTAGCGGCGTCACCTCGGCGCCCCTTTCAAAGGGACGACCGAGAATAACATACACCGTGTCAATAATGGGCGATCCGGACAGGGGCTAGAAGGCCCATAGGTATTTTTACTGGTCGCCCAGGTTCAAATGTACCCGGCCCCGCCGCATAGATTTGTGGCGGGGCCGGGGCTCACTGAACCCTAAGGGTTACTTTCCGCCCTTCTTGTCCTTGTCCGATCCGAAGTACTCCTTCATCGGGTCGGGGTTGTTCGTCAAGCCGGTCCGCGGCGAGGCGGCGTGGGCCCGGTTACCCGAGTCAACGACGTTCGCGGTCAGGAAGAACACGATCTCCGTGCGTGTCCGGCTGTTGGTCGTCCGGCTGAACAGGTAGCCGATCAGCGGGAGGTCTTTCAGGAACGGGATGCCGCTGACTGACTTGCGGTCCTGGTCTTGGATGAGGCCGCCGATCGCGATCGTCTCCCCGCTGTTCATGTTCACGAACTGGTTCGTCGTGCGGTCGCTGGTCTGCGGAAGGCTTCCGCCGCCCGGGACCGTCGTGAAGCCGGTCAGGAGGCTGAAGTTCTGGTTCAGGTCAAGAGCGATGGCGCCGTTGCTGCCGATGCGGGCGTTGATGTCGAACCGCACGCCGACCTTGAGCTCGTCGGTGACGACGGTCGGGCCGTTTTGGCTGTTCGTGATCGACTTGATGTACCGGACGGTGTCACCGACGAACAGGTTCGTCGAGCGGCCGTCGGAGATCAAGGCGTTCGGGCGGGCGATCATCTTGTTGGTGCCGGCCAGTTGGTCCAGGGTGCCAAGCACCGAGTGGGTGTAGCCGTCCTTGAAGCCAAACTCACCGCTGACGGTGCCGGACGCGCTGGCGCTGCCGCCACCCTGGCCCAGGCGGAACACGGTGGCACGGCCCGGATCAAGGATGCTCCAGTCGAGACCGAGCTTCAGGGCGTCCTCTTTGGTGAGCTCCATGACGCGGAGTTCAAGGGCGACCTGCTTCGGCGCGACGTCGATCAGCGACACGAACTTGCGGACTTCGTCGATCGAGGTCTTGGACCCGCGGACGACGAGCTTCATCGGCTCAAGGCCCGTGATGTTCTGGCTCGTCGAGCTGGTCGTACCGCCGCCCGACGCCGGAGGAGTCGCGGTACCACCCGACGACGCTCCGCCCGAGCTCTGCTGGCTGGACACCGAACCGCCTGCGCCAGGCGTCACCGGCTGGGCAAAGGTCCAGACCGAGATGTTCGGGAACCGCTGGCGGACCTGGGCCAAGGCGAGGGCCGGCTCGATGTATTCCAGGTCGATGATCTCGTCTTCCTTCTGGAACTGGCCCTGTTCGGAGACGTAGGTCTTGCCCGACGCCTCGCAGAGGTCCTTGTCCAGGTTGCTGGCGACCTTGGTCAAGGTGGCGAGCTGGCTCTTGGGGCCGACGAGCATGATCACCTTCGTCCCCGGGACGCCGGGGATGTTGTCGTCGACGACGGCCTCGCTCAGCGAGAACTCGCTGGACCGCGGGTCGGCGGCGATCAACATTTGCATCGTCGTCTTGATCTTGTCCGTGCTGCCGGACTGGATATGGATGACCGACGTGCCCAAGTCTTCCGACTTGTTGAGGGTGCTCGAGCTGGCGATCTGCTTGTCGAGCTCGTGGATGTAGCCCTCGACCTCTTCGACACGGGCCGGGTCTCCCACGACCATCAGATAGAACGCCTTCGTCGGAGCCGCCGCCTTGGGAGCGGTCTGCTGGGCCGGTTTAGCCTCGCCCTTCTCACCCTCGGCGGGCTGCGGGACAGTCATCGGCATGATCGGGAGGTCACCCGTGCCAGGGACGATGATCTCGTAGTAGCCGTTCTTGCCCTCGGCCGGGATGGCTTTCAGTGCCGCGTCGCGGATCTGCGGGGCCGCCCCGCTGACCAAGTTGACGACCCGGGTCTCGAACTTGTTGTTCGTCCGGTCGACGACCATCCGCATAGCCTGGCTGAAGCTCTGGCTCGGCGTGACGATGTACGTGGACCCGACGCGGGCGTAGCGAAGGCCCGACATCGCGGTGACGAAGCTGAGGGCCTCGTCAAGGGTGACCTTGTTCAGCGAGACGGTCAGCTTGACCGGCTTTTCCGCCGGGCTGACGTCGGGTGACACGACGATGTTCTCGCTGGTCTGGATCGCCAGGGCCTTGAGGATCTGGACGACGTCCGTGCTGACGAAGTCGAGCGAGACGGTCGGAGCCAGCCGCACGGTGTCGCGGACGACGGTCGTCTGGGTGTCGGACGGGGTGTTACGGCTGTCGTTCAGCGTCAGGCGCATCGCCTCCTCCAGCGACCAGGGCTTGGCCTGGGCTGTCGTGGCACCCGTCAATTTGGCCTCCATACCGAGGTCCTTCGGCGGCGTCGGCGCCTTGATCACCTGGGGAGCCGCTTTCACCGGCGTGACCGTCGGGCTCGTGGCACCCTTGCTCGGAACCGTCACGACCCAGTTGTTGCCGATGAACTCAAGCTTGGGCTCGACGTCGCCGTCGGTCTTGAACGCGACACGGACACGGGGCGGGCGGCTGGTGTACCAGACGCACTGCACGTTCTTGATGCCGTCCGCATCGACGTCGATCGTCGACTTCCGGCCGTCCAGCCGGGCAAAGAACTCCAGGATATAGGAGGTGTGGCGGTTGGCCCAAAGAACTTTCGGCTTCGAGACGTCCGTTCCCTGGATCCAGAATTGGCGCGCGCCGTCGGCTGTCTTGACCTCGACGCCCTCGATGCTCGCCTTTTGGGCGTATGCAGGGGCGACGAAGCTCACCAAGGCCGCCGCCGCGACGATGCGTGTGTTCTTCATGGTTTAGCTTCCTTCCTCAATCGGCAGCGTCTTGCTCTTGCCGTTCTCGTTGACAGTGATCTGTCCCTTCTCGATGTTCGTGACACGGGTCGTGGGGTCCAGCTGGCCACCCTGCGGGACGAGCCGCTGGTTGCCGTTGGAGTCCTCGATGACGACGACTGATTTCTTGCCGACCAGCACACCCTTCACCCGATAGCGCGGCACGATCTGCGCCGGCAGCTGGTTCCCGTTCGGGAGTTGGCCGCCGTTCGGCATCGGGAGTTGCCAAGGGGCGGTGCCGCCTTCCATCCGGGGAGGACGGGAAGACCGGCCGCTCTTGGCTGGCGCAGAGGGCTTCTGCACCGGCGGGGCAGGAGGCGGCTCAACCGCGCTCTTGGCTTCGGCAGGGACGGCGAACGGGTCACGTGACTCCATCGAACCGTAGGCGCCCATCGAGGCGATCAACTTGTTGATCTTCTCCTGGGCCGGGTCGACCGTCGTCTCCGGTTCCGCGGCTTTTTCGCTTCCCTTTGTCGTCGCCTGGGGCTTGGCAGCCGCAGACGAGCCGCCGCCACCGCCCATCAGGGTGAACGCGCCGACGGCGCATAGCACCATGACGAGCGCACCGACGACCAGTAGTTTCTTCTTGTCTTGCATTATTGGCCACCGCCTGGGGTGTTGTTGGCCTGGAGGTCGCCCTTGGGCTGCTCGTCGGCCTGCTTGAAGATGTAGGCTTTGAGGCGGATCGTCGCCTCGACGGTCGCGGCGTTCGGCGCTCCTTGGTCACGCTTGGGCATGACGTTCACCGATTGGACCGAGACGATCTTGGGGAAGATCTGGAGGTCGGTGAGCATCTTCTCGATCGAGGTGTACGAACCTCGGCCGGAGACGTCGAACTCGACCTCGTCGTAAGCCTTTTCCTTAAGGGACTTGGCGTCGCCGGTCGAGGCCGGGGTCTGGACCGCCGACGGGTTCGACTGCTTGAAAACAGTCACCCGCATGTTGTTCTTGTTGCCCACCGCCTCCAACTCTTGGAGAAGAGTCGGGACGTACGCCAGGGTGGGGACACCTCCCTCCAGGTGGGTCAGCTCGGTCGAGGCCTTATAGAGCTCGGCCTGGGCCGCCTGAAGGTCTTGCTGGAGCTTCGACTCGTCCGGGGTGGCGGCGCGGATCTTGGCGAGGTTCGCTTCGGCGTCGCCATGGACAGTGTACTGCCAGTAGACGAGGCCTCCACCCACGGCGACGACCGCCACCGCGGCGAGGACGATTGACTTGGCCGGGTTTGCTGGCTTCATGCTGATTTGGCCTCCTTAGACTTGGCTTCTTCACCGGAGCCCTTCAGCTCGGCGGTGACTTCGAACTCGTAGACCTTGGTGTTGCCCTGGGCCGTCTTTTCTGTGGTCGACTTCAACGTCGGGTTCTGGAGTTCGTTGCAGTACGTCAGGCGCAAGGTGAACTCCGAGGCCGACTCATGGCTCGACGCCATCCCCGTGAAGGTCACGAGGACAGGCTTCGTCTTGTCGGTCTGCGTCGTCTTGATGCCCGTCAGCCAGGAGCCCTTCGGCGTGTTCCCGGACAGGTGGTTCAGGACGATGTTCCACTTCTGCGTCGCGTCTTTGGCCTTCTTCAGGGTCTCGATCCGCGGGGTCAGGCGGTCGATCTCCTTTTCGGCGTCGTCAAGCTGCTTCAGGATCGGGGCGAGTTTCTTTTGCTTGGCCTCGAGGTTGGAAGCCTCCAGGTTCAGCCTCGTCGTGTCGAGCAGCAGGGCTCCGGCCCCGATCAGGGCCAGGCCACCGGCGCCGAGGGTCCCCAAAAGGGCCGTCTTGGCCTTTTGCTCGCGCTGGCGTGCGGCCAGGCGCTGTTCACGGATCAGGTTGATCAATGGCATGGTGCTTCTCTCTCGGCTCAGGCCGCCTTGGCAAAGGCCCTCATCGCCAGTCCGGACGCCACGACTAGGTCGAGGCCCCGTTCTCCGTCGTCAAGCAGGCCGTTGGCGACCCGCGGGTTGTCGAAGACGCCGCTGGCCATGACCTGCATGCCCAGCTTGTTGCCCATGTATTCGGCCAGCCCGACGAACTTGGCCCCGCCGCCGGCGACGACCAGGTGGGTCACCGGGTTAGGCGTGCCGTTCTCGGTCTGCTGGGACTGGTAGTAGTTCAGCGACCGGCGGATTTCACGGATCAGGTCGTCAAGATGCGGCTGGACGACACGAAGCGGTGGGTTCTCCACCACTTGGCCCTCGGTAAGCAGCGTCGTCAGGTCAAGGGCGGCCTTGCCTGACTCGGCCTCGGTGTCGCTGAGCTTGAAGTACGTCTTCAGGGCGTCGGTCAACACCTGCCCGGCCTGCGGGATGGTGCGGCACATCGCGAACTGCCCCTTCGAGACGACGCTCACCGACGTGGTGGCGGCCCCGATGTCGACGACGGCGACGCTCAGTTCCTTGAGGACGTTGTTGTCTTCCACCTCGACGACCGCCCGGTAGTGGGCGAAGGCCTCGATGTCGACGATCTCGACCTCAAGTCCGGCCGCCTTGCAGGCGGCGACACGGCTGTTGACCATGTCCTTGGGCGACGCGACGATCAGGACGTCCATTTGGCCGTCCGGCGTCTCGCCGGAGATCTCAAACTCGATGAAGCTGTCCTCGATGCTGGACGGCACGTATCGCCCCGCCTCATAGCGGATCGACTTCCGTAGGGTCGTCTCGTTCATCTTGGGGATCGCGACGTTACGCACGATCACCGAGCCGCCCGAGACGCCGACCACGGCGCAGTCGGCGTGGATTCCGGCCTGGCGCATGCCGGCCTTGATCGCCGCACCCACGGGGTCCGGGTCGATGACGATGCCCTCTTTGACGGCGTCGTCAGGCGTGTGGACGTTGAAGGCCTTGGTGACCTTCCACCCCGCACTCGTCTTCTCGACCTGGGCGCCTTTGATGGCGTGGTGGCCGATGTCGACGCCGAGGAACGACTTCTTCTTAAAGAGACTAAGCGACATCTTCGACTTCCTCCGTGGAAATTGTCTGGGCGAGCAACCAATCGTCCAGGCTGGCCTTCGGGAAGCGCCAGCGTCCGTCGATCTGCACCGCGGGGACTTCGCCGTCTTCCGCCAGCTTCTCAAGGGCACCCGTGGTGATGCGGAGATAGCTCGCCGCCTCACGCATGGTCAAGACCGTGTGCTGGCCGGCCATGATCGCCCGGAACATGCCGCCCAGCTGCTCGGCCGAAAGGAAGAGCTCCAAGCGCACGACACTGCCGCTCACGTTCGGGTTCGGCGGGGCCGGTTGCTCGTCCGGGGTCAGAGGGACCGGGGTCGGAAAGGTGGGCGTGTTGGGCGCCTCCTCTTGTTTGGGTGCCGCGGCAAAGCTTGTCGGCGCGGCGTTTTGGCCCTCTTGGGCGCGTCGGATGGCGTCTGCTAAGTTCATGCTGCGGCTCCGTGGAAATCTTCGGCGAGCTCATGGACCAGGTAGCCGTCGACCATCTTCTCTTTGCGAGCCATGGCCATGAGCAGGGAGTTGTCGGCAAGTTGGATGATCACGCGGGGGGCACCGCCCGACACCTTGTGGATCTGGTGGATCGCTTCCGGAGTGAACGGGCTCTGCTCGCCCACGTAGCCGGCCACGCGCATCCGGTGCAGGATCAGCTCGCCGGTGTCGTGGACGCTGAGCGGTTTGATCGTGTGGCGGACGGCCAGGCGCTGCTCCAGGGCGGGCACCTTCGCCAGCTTCGGCAGCAATTCGGTCTGGCCGAGCAAGAGCAGGCTGATGAGGAACTGGTCGTTCATCTGGCAGTTGAGCAACAGCCGCAGTTCCTCCAAGGTCTGGCTCGACTTGATCAGGTGGGCTTCGTCGATCAGGACCACCACGCGGCGGCCCTTGTCGTAGTGCTCAAGGAGGGCCAGGTGCAAGCGTTGCACCAGGACTTGCCGGTCGCGGCTCTGGATCTCGACGTCGAGTTGGGAGAGGATCTCCTGCATCATCTGCGTCGGCGTCAAGATCGGGTTGAAAATGAGGACGATCTTGTACTGGACAGGATCGAGCATCTCCAGAAGCTTTCGGCTGATGGTCGTTTTGCCCAACCCGATCTCGCCGCAGAGCGTCGCCGCCCCCTTGTTGCGCGTGATCGCGTAGTGCAACATCATGAGCGCGTCCTCGTGAGAACGGCTCATATAAAGGAACCGCGGGTCAGGTGTCAGGGTGAACGGTGGTTCACTGAGTCCCCAATACTGCTCGTACATGAATTCGACTCCGGTGCAAAGGCCCGGTATTTCTATTGGTCGGCCCGGTGCGGAACCTCAGCGTCCACTGCAAGTTCGCGGCTTCTTGACTCATCAACGCGGCTTGTCCCGGAGGCAGAAAGTCCGAGTCGGTAGCATCCGGGCTTGCTGCCGGGTGCCAGTTCATTAGCCCACAAGGGCTTCCGCGACCTTTGGGTCGCCCAGGCGGTGTCGTTGGTGGGCGACAGCGTCTACGGCCTGATCTTCCTATTCATGGCCCACAAGATCAGTGGCGACGACGCCGTGACGGGGATGGCCGCGGTGGCGAACGCCCTGCCGTTCCTCCTCTTTGGGCCGATGGCGGGCGTGGTCGCCGACCGGGTCGACCGGCGAAAGGTCATGCTGGCCGCCGACATCGGCTGCGCGGTGTTCCTCCTCGGGTTCGCCTTGTGGGCCTACTTACAACCCAAGATGCCGGTGCCGGTGGTGGTCGGGGCCGGCTTTGTGTTGTCGTCGATCACGGTCTTCTTCCTCCCCGCGCGGTCGGCGGCCGTCCCCACCTTGGTCCCCAAGGAGGAACTTCAGGGCGCCAACTCGTTCCTTGTGAACACCCAGCAGTTCACCATGATGCTGGGCATCGCGCTCTCCGCTGGCGGCTTGGGTGCCCTAGAGGCCCTGGCCCCGCGGGCGTTCTTTCCCCTGGCCGCCGCCATCAACGGCCTCACCTTCCTCGTGTCGGCCGTCTTCGTCGTACGGCTCCCGTCCCTGGTCCCCGAGCGGCAAGACATCGGCTCCCACTCGTACAGGCAGTTTCTCGTCGACATGAAGGAGGGCATCAGAACCAGTGCGGCCGACCCGCTCTTGCGGGTCGCCCTCCCCCTGACCGCCGTCTGCCACTGCGCGATCGCCGGGTTCATGATCGCCTACATCGCGGCCAACGACCGGCTGTTCGGAGGAAAGTTTGCCACCCTCGGCCTGATCGAGTTCTCGTTCATGGTGGTCATGCTCGTCTTCGGTGTCGTGGCCGGGCGGACCAAGCTCCGTAAGCCGGGGCGGATCATGGCGCTGGCGTGGCTGTCCGTCGGCGTGTTTTGCGGCCTCATGGCGTGGGCGACCACCTACGGGCCGTTCCTTTTGCTCAACGCCTTGTGCGGCGTGTTCATCCCGTTCAGTTGGCTTGGCCTTGTCGTCTACACCCAGACCGCGTTCCCCGACGCGGCGCGCGGACGGGTGAACAGTCTGTGGTCTCTTGTCCAGCAGGGCGCCCAGCCGGTCGGCGTCGCCGTGGCCGGCCCGTTCATCGCGCGCTTCGGGCTTGGCCCGGCGTTCCTGGCGATGGGGGTCGTCATGACGGCCGGATGCCTGATCGCCCTCGCCGTCCCCAGCTTCCGGAACGTCGAAATGCCTTCACTGGACGCAGAACCCGAGCGAGCGGCCGACTTGGCCTAGCACAAACGAGCAACCCTTGAACTCCTCGCTCAACTTGCGGAATGTCGGCGACTCGTCGGTGTAGGGCGGGTGGTCAAAGGTGCTGACCACATAGTAACTTTCCTGCCCCTGGCGGGTGTAGTCGCAGGCAATGTCCCCGGCGGCGGCCTTGTGGCGGGCCAAGAAATCGGGCGCGACACCGCTCCAGAAGAGGATGAAGTCCCCGATGTGCTTGTGGACCTCGCGCTCTCGTTCAAAACTGGTCGCGTTCAGGCGGACGTCGGCCTCGGCGACCATCTCGATCACCGTGTTGACGGGGCGGCCCTCGTTGTCCCGGACTGAAAACACACTGTCCATCCTCGCGAACGCCACGAGGAGGCGAGCGAGATAGTCGTCAACGTCGGCGAAGCCGCAAGACCCCAAATGGCGGGCGGTCTGTTCGGCGACTCTTTCGCGGAACATGTCCATCAGTTGGCTCTGCGGGCTGGGTCCCTGTTCCATCTGCTTGCTTCTTCGACGGCTGAGGACACCGTCTGGTTTGATGGTCGTAGTTCATCTTCGGGCCCGTTGCCACCGCACTTATCGTCCTCGCCTCAAAAACCCGCACGGTTTACAGGCTCAGAGCCACGTCCAGGGTCGAATCGGGACCCTCATCGCGGTTTGGTCGTCATACACTTAAGGAGAGTGTGATGCAAGTCCCGACCGACCCGTACGGCGCCCAGGCGTCAAAAAGCAAGCTTTGGCTGGTCGGCGGGATCATCGTGCTCGTCGCCATGGTCGGCTTTGGCCTTGGCGCCGGCATTTTCCGCCTCGGCGGCCGAGGCAACGCGACCCTTGGGGCCGACGCCCGGCAGGGGCCGCCGATCCTCGCCGCCACGGGGGCCCCGCCACCCCAGGTCCTCCCCGCCGAAGGCAACACGACTCCAGTCCTCCCCGCCGACAACTTGATGCCGAAGGACGTGCTCGACTGGCTCAAGCACCTGGAAGAGACCGAGCGCCGCCGCAAGGCCTTGGCGACAAGCCAGATCGGGCCCTTGATGGCCGACATCATGCGCCAGAGCGTGGGTGGGGGAAGCAACCCGATGAAGTCCCTCTTCGGCGAAGACGGCCCTGACGTCGAGTCTCCGCCGACCCAGGGACTGACCGAAAGCGTCGAGAAGATCCATTCCGACTGGCAAGACCTGGACAACTTCTTCCAAAGCGTGCCCCCACCTGCGGAGTGCGCCCCGACCCAGGCCCAGTACTCGCGGTCCTTGGGTGAGACCCAGGCGATGATGACCGAACTCGCCGAAGCGATCGGCAAGGCCAGCGAGTCCCCCGACGCCGCCCTGTCTGCCCTGAAAGGCATGCAGGGGAAGAGCAAGGACCGCATCGACGCCGCCGACCAGGCCTGCGACCGACTGGTCCAGCAGATCTGTGACAAGTACAAGACGCGGAAGTGGTTCTCGATCGCCTCGGACATCGCCGGCGGTCTGACCACGTTGCCGGGCCTGGCGAACTAGCCCACCGGCCCCTAGGGCCCCTTCAAAAGCCGGATGCCGTTGAGGATGACGAGGACGGTGGTGCCCTCGTGGCCGACGACCGCCCATGGCAATATCGCGTTGCGCGCCTGCGGGAACGCCGCCTCGACCAGGAGCGAGCCGAACGTGAGCACCACGACCATGCCACCGGCGACCGTCAAGTTGGCCCTGATCACCCGGTTGGCCTTGCGGCCCAACCGGACGAGTTCCGCCAGCCGGTCCAAGCGGTCTTGCATGATCACGACGTCGGCCGCGTTCAGGGCGATGTCGCTGCCGAGGCCCCCCATCGCGACACCCAGGCGGGCGGCAGCCAGGCTTGGCGCGTCGTTCACCCCGTCGCCGACAAAGAGGACTTGGCGGCCTTCCTTGGCGAGCCCGGCCAAGACCTGCTCTTTGTCCTGAGGAAGCAAGCCGGCGTGGACTTCGTCGATTTGCAGCTCTCCGGCGACGGCCCTCGCCGTCTCGGGGGTGTCGCCGGTCAGCAGGTAGACCTTCTCCAAGCCTAACGCGCGCAATTGGCCCAGGGCGTCGTGGGCTTCGGGCCGGAGAGAATCTCCCAGCCCCAGGGCGGCAAAGTGCCCGGCGTACTTGAGCACGGCGACGGTCATGCCCTTGTGTTGCAACTCGGCAGCATGGGCGGCGAACCCTGGCGGCAACCCACCCTCAGCGTCAAAGAACGCCCGTTGGCCGATGACGATCTCCTGCCCCTCGACGACCGCCCGGACGCCGTAGCCGGGGACCACCTCCTGGTCCGTCGCCTCAGGCACGTCGACACCTTGCTCTCGGGCCGCGGCGACGATCGCCTCGGCGATCGGGTGGGTCGCGTACTGCTCGGCGGCGGCGGCCGCCCTCAGGATCGCCACGGCCTCAGACGACATCGCCTTCACACCGCGGGCCCAACAAGCCTCTTCGGAGTGGCAGGCGGTGCCGCCCGCGGCGACCAAGGCAGGGGCGTCCTCGCAGACGCAGATCTCGTTCAGGGTGAAGCGGCCGACGGTCAGGGTTCCCGTCTTGTCGACGCACAGGGTGTCCACCTGGCCCGCCGCCTCGACCGCCTCGCCGCCGCGCACGAGCAAGCCGCGCCTCGCCGCCCACGCCAGCGCGCTCAACGTCGTCGCCGGTGACGAGATCACCAGGGCGCAAGGCGACAAGGCGACCAGCAAGGTGAACGAGGCATATAAGGCGTCGTTCGCGGGCTGTCTGAACGCGAGGCGCAGGGCCAGGGACAGGAGGAAGGCCCCGACGACAAACAGCGTGTAACGCTTGCCGAACCATTGGCTGATGCGTTCACCGCTCGCCTTGTTTTCTTGGGCGTCGCGGACAAGGTCGACGATCTTTTCGAGGGTGGTGTCCCCGGCCGCCTTGGTGACCTTGACGACGACCATGCCCTCCATGTTTTGGGTGCCGGCCAGCACCATGTCGCCGGCCGCCTTGGCGACGGGCACCGATTCGCCGGTCATCGCGACCTGGTCGATGTTGGTCCTCCCGCTGAAGATCTCGCCGTCGACGGGGACGTGCTCAAAAGGCAGGACACGCACCATGTCGCCGACCTTCAGGTCTTTCACCAACACCGACTTGTCGCCGTCGTCGGCGACAAGCAGGGTCGACTCGGGCCGAAGTTTGACCAGACCCTCGATCGCGGACTTGGTGCGGCCGAGGGCGAAGGCCTCAAGCGTGCTGGAGAGGCTGAACAGGAAGAGCAGGACGGCCGCCTCGCCGGGGTGGCCGATCGCCACCGAGCCGACCGCCGCGGCGATCATGAGGACGTTGACGTCGATCTCGCGGTCCTGGACCGCCCGCCATCCGGCGCGGGCGGCGAAATATGATCCGGCGAGCACGGCCCAGTACGGTAGGGCCGGGTGGGGGACGACCCACGAGACCACCGTCAGGAGGCCGCATATCGCGGTCAGAACGATCTGTACAGCCCGTTCGATAACGTCCATTATCTCACGGGCTCTCAGAATCGGAAGGCCTCAGCCCCGACGGAACCTCGCCCGCGCCCACGCGACCGCCTTGCCGAACCCGATGTAGGCGTCGTCGAAGATGGAGTAGGAGCACGGGATGACGAGAAGGGAAAGGACCGTCGAGAGCAACGTGCCGCCGATGATCGTGATGCCGATCGTCTCACGGAACTCCGACCCGCGGCCGATGGCCAAGGCGACCGGCAACATGCCGAAGACAAGGGCCAGGGTCGTCATCATGATCGGCCTCAACCGTGTGCCGCCCGACTCGACCAGCGCCTCGTACTTCTCCATCCCCCGTTCGCGCAGGGTGTTCGTGTAATCGACGATCAGGATCGCGTTCTTGCCGACCAGGCCGATGAGCGCGATGATGCCGATCATGCCGACGATGTTGAGGGTCTTGTCGGTGAGGATCAGGGCAAGGAGCGCCCCGACCATCGCCTGCGGTTGGGCAAGCTGGATGATCGCGGGGTACAGCAGGTTGTCGAAGAGCGACGCAAGCACCATGTAGACCAGCACCAAACCGATGCCCATGGCACCGAGAAGGTATGGCGTTTCGCGGGCCTGGGCGTCGGCCTGGCCCAGTGCCTTGCTGGTGACACCCTCGGGAACCAGGTGTTTGTCCGTCAGCCACTGGTTGATCTTGGCTTGTACCGAGCCCGAAGCGTAGCCGGGCAACAAGTCGGCAGTGACCATGATCACCTCCTGACGGTCGCGGCGGTCGATCTTGTCGATCGCATGGCCTTGTTCCAAGTCGGCAAGCTCGCTCAAGAAGACGGGCGTCCCCTGTTTGAACACGATCGGCATGTCGGCCACGATCGCCGGGTTGTCACGGTCTTGGAGGTCCATCATCACCCGGATGTCGTACTCCTCGCCATTGACCCGGAACTTCGTGTTCGTGTCACCTTCGTACATCGTCCGCATCGCCGCACCCAGGTCGGCGGCGCTGACGTTGGCGTCGGCCATCCTTCCCCGGTGGGGGATGGCTTGCAACTCCGGCTTGCCGCCCTTGGAACTGATGTTGGGCCCCACGACCCCCTCGATCGCCCCGCTCGCCAGTTCGTCACGGATCTTTGTCGCGGTGGCGAGCAATTTGGCCCGGTCGTCTGACCGCAGGGCCATCTGGATCGCCGAACCGAACGAGAAGCTCTGGCCCGCGGCGATGTTGATCTTTGCCCCGGGGATCCGACCCACCTCCTGGGTGATCTGGGCGGCCACGTCGGTGTCCTTCACGGTGCGGAGCTTCTCCTCGTGCTTCTTCCAGAACATCAGGCGGTCCATCGCCGACTCTTTGTCGTAGAGGGTCACGATGACCTGGGCGTACTGGGTGCCCGAACTGGAAGCAGAGAAGCCGCCGCCCTGCGTCCCGACGTTGGCCACGACGAACTTGGCCTCCGGGTTCTTCAGCACGGCCTCTTCCACCCGGTGTACGACCGCGGATGTCGCCGCCAGGCTCGATCCGGGCGGAAGCTCGATGTTGATCTGGACGCTTCCTGAATCGCTCGGTGGGGCAAAGGTGAACTTGAAGACGTCCTCCTTCTTCCATTCGTGATACATCTTGCCTAGGACAGGCCCGGCCACGAAGACAGCCGAGAAGCCCAGGAACCCGAGGAAGACACCCGGTAGGAACTTACGACGGATGACCAGGTTGCCCAAGAAGATCGCCGCCGCAATGATCCCCGAGATGACGACCATGCCTATTGCGCTCTGGGCCGCAGACTGGACGTCCGGGGCGAACGAGCCGCCGATGAACATGAACAGGGCGACCAAAACGACGAACCCGCCGCCAAACATGTACCAGCGGTGCTTCAGCGACGACCTGAGTACCCGGCGGTAGCCGTTGGCAAAGGCGTGGAACATGTTCTCGAAGGCGCGCGCGAACCGGCCTTTCGGGTGCTCCCAGTCCTCGCCCTTCTTGTACCAACGCGAGGCAAGCATCGGGGTGACCGTGAACGACACGAACAGGGAGAGCATGACCGTGACGGCGTAGCCAAGGCCAAGAGGGCGGAAGAACTGGCCCACAATGCCGCCCATCGTGCCGATGGGCACGAAGACGACGACGTCGGCCATGGTGATCGCGATGGCGGCAAGGCCGATCTCCGACCGCCCGTTAATGGCCGCGTCGACAGGGTCTTCTCCCAAGGTCAAGTGACGGTAGATGTTCTCAAGGACGACGATGGCGTCGTCGACCAAGACACCGACGGCCAACGAGAGCGCCAGCATCGACAGGTTGTTGACCGTGAACCCGGCCGCCCACATCGCCACCAGGGCGGCGAACATACACACCGGGATCGCGACGGCCACGATGATCGTGCCGCGCAGGTTGTGAAGGAACGTCCAGACGACGGTACCGACCAAGAAGATGCCGAAGAGGATGGCGAACAGGAGGTCGTCCAGTGAGTCGCGGATGTTCGTCGACGTGTCCTGGGTGACGGTGAACTTGATGCCGAACTGCTCTTGCAGCTGTTCCAGCAACGGCGGGGCGCCGAACTGGGATTTCAAAATCGCGTCCGAAATCTCGATGGCGTTGCCGTCACGGGTCTTCTGAATGACGATCGAAATCGAGTCCCGTCCGTCGAGTCGGCTGAGCGACCTCCGCTCCGCGTTGGCGTCGACGACGGTGGCAATGTCGCCCAAGCGGACCTTGACCGAGTCGCCGCCCTGGTTCGAGTTCGACACCGTCAGGAAGAAGTCCTCGATGTCCTTCACCGTCTTGAACTCGCCCATCATGCGGACGGTGGTCTCCCGGCTGCCGCTGACAATGCGGCCGCTGGGCAGGTTCAGGGTGCCGTTCGCGATGGCCCGTTGGACGTCGGTGATCCCCAGCTTATAGCGGAGGAGGGCGTCCTTTTTGATCTGGATCTGGATCTCGCGGATGTCACCGCCGTTGACGCCGACCTGGGCGACGCCCTTTATGCGGGCGAACTTGTCCTTGAGGACGTTGTCGACAAGGTCGCGCAGGGCACGGCTGCTCATCTTGTCGCTACTGACCGCCAAGGTCACGACGGGGCTGGACGCCACGTCGATCTTGGAGATGACCGGCTTTTCCGCGTCTCGGGGAATCTGCCCCAGAATCTGGTCGACCTTGGTGCGGACGTCGGCCGTGGCCACGTCCATGTTGGTGCCGACTTCGAAGGTCAGGACGACACTGGACACACCTTCCTGGCTTGTCGCCACGACCTCGCGCAGGTTTGAAATGCCGCTGACGGCCTCCTCCATGCGTCGTGAGATGAGGGTGTTGACCTCCTCCGGGCCGGCACCGGGATAGACGGTCGTGATGGAGACGACACCGAAGCTGACGTCGGGGTTCAGCTCCTTGCGCATGCTGTTGTAGCCGATCGCGCCCATCAAGATGGCCGCGCACATCAGCATCAGGATGAACACCGGACGCTGGATGGCCAGTTTGGTCAAGCCCATCGCGTCAGTTCCCCTTCGCGGCGGGAGCCTCGGTGCCCACCTTGACCGGTGCGCCGTCGACAAGGGTCGACTGGCCTCGGACAATCACCTGGTCGCCAGCTTTGAGTCCCGTGACGACGCTACGGGCTTCGATGTTGCGGACCAGCTTGACGTCCACTCGCTTGGCCTTGTCCCCGTCAAGCACGAAGACGTGGGCGTCGGGGCCGTCGGTCAGGACCGCCGCCGTCGGCACCGTCACCGCGCCGGCGTCGATCCCCAAAAGGAGGCGCCCACTGGCGTACATACCCGGTTTGAGGCTGTTGGCCGGGTCAGCAAGCTCGATCCGGGCGCTGAAGACCCGTCCCACCGACGAAGCCAACGGGTCCAACGAGCGTACTGTCCCGGCAAAGACCGCTGACCCTGCCGCCGTGACGGTGACGTCGACTTGCTGGCCCGGCTTGATCTTGGACACGTCCACCTCGGGCACCTGGGCGTCAAAGTAGGCTCCTCCGGAGCCGACGACGTGGGCGACCGCGGTGCCCGGCCCGGCGTAGGTCCCCGGCTGAAGCGGACGGCCCGAAATGCGGCCGCTCACCGGCGCGTGCAGGGTCATGTCGGCCAAGGCCTGTCGCGCCAAGGTCAGGGCGTCGAGGGCTGACTGATAGTTCGCCTGGGCGGCTTGGACACGCTGTTCATAGACCGGGTCGGACTGCTTGGTCGCCTGGTCGCTCTTGAGTTGCTCCTCGGCTTGGCGCAGCGACTCGCGGGCCGCGGCCACATCTTCGGGGCGCGAGGCGTCTCGGGCGAGGCGAAGTTGCTCAAGGGCCGACTTATAGGCGGCCATGGCGTTGGCCTGCTTGTTCTCGGCCGTCTCCACGTCGGTCAGCGCCACCGCACCCTCCTTGTAAAGGTTCCTCTGGCGGGCCAGGTTCTTGTCGGCGAGCTCTAGGTCGCTCTTGGCCCGGTCGACGGCGATCTCAGCCGTCCGGCGGTCCTCCTCACGAGCGCCGTTCAGGAGCTTGGCCAGCTGTTGTCGGGCCTGGGCGACCCGCGACTGGCTGGCCCTCACCGCGGCGGAAGTGCGGGTGGGGGCGGTGGCCCGGTCGATCTTCGCCTGCTCCAGGTTGGCGCGGGCCGAGTTGACGCCCGCCTGCGCTTGGCTGAGCCGCGCCCGGGCGTCGGCGGTCTCCTGCACCGCGATCGCCTGTCCGGCCGACACTTGGTCACCGTCCTTCACGTAGACAGCCACGATCCGCCCGGCGTTCTTCGCTCCGACGGTGACGTCTTCCGACGTGGTGATCTGGCCCGTCAGGGACAGGTATTCGGGGACGTCTTCCTGCTTGGCCGGTTCGACGCTGACAAACGTCGTCGGGTCCGTGACGATTTTGGCGGTCTCTTTAGCTTGCTTTTGTGCGGCGCGGTCGACGCAGCCACCCAAGGCGATGAGGGCGCAAAGAACGGGCAAGGCAAATTTCACTTCAGGTTCTCCTGGACGGGCGGGTTGGGTTCAAGGTTGTCATTGCCGACGGCCTTTTGGAGCGCGGCGTAGGCCTGTAGGTACTTGTAGTTGGCGACGACCAAGCTGGCCCTTGCCGCCGTCAGGTCGGTCTGGGCCGTCGTGACATCGAGCAAGATGCCGACCTGTTGGTCGTAGCGGAGCTGGGCGAGCCGGAGAGCCTCCTCAGAAAGGGTGACGTTGGCCTTGGCGACGGCGATGGCGTCCAGGGCGGTCCTGGCGTTGGTGTAGGCCGTCTGTGCCTCCAGGGACACGCCAAGCTTGATCTGCTCCAGGCTGATCTCGGCGAAGTCGACGTCGCGCTGGGCGGCCTCGACGTTCAGCCGGGTCTGGCCCGAGTCGTAGACGGGCACGGTGAGGTTCAACGAGGCGATCGTCTGGCCCTTGGTGGAGCCGACCGCCGGCTGGATGTAGTGCGTCTGGCTGACCGACAGGTTCAGCGACGGCCGCATCGAGCGCCATGTCAGCTTCTTGGTCGCGTCCAATGCCACGACGTTCTCGGTGGCTTGCTTGATCTCCGGCCTGTTCAGAAGGGCTTGGCGGACGATCGTCTGCACTTCGGGGATGTCGTTGGGGATACCCGTCACGGGGACCGGTTCGAAGTCCTCTTCGACGGGACGGCCGAGCGTGTTGTTCAAGTCTTGCTTGGCCAGTTTCAGGTTGGCCCGCGCCTCGATCAGCGCTTGCTCGGACTTTTTGACCTCGGTTTCCAGCCGAAGCACCTCGAACTTGGAGACCGCCCCCTCACGAAACTTGACCTGTCCTTTCTCAAGGCGTTCCTGGTTCGCTTTGAGCGTGGCGCTCTGGACGTCGATCAGTTCGGAGGCCTGCAGGACGTTAAGGAACTTCGCCTTGACGACACTGCGGATGTTGTTCTCCTCCACGGACAAGGCGTGGGTGGCGACTTTGCGCTGCTCGGCGAGGACGGTCGCGGCCAAGTGGATGAGGCCGGAGATGTCGATCGGCTGGGTCAGGGTCGCCGAAACCGACTTGTTGGTGCCGTCGAATCCAAACGCACCCGGGCTCGATCCCGTGTTTGATGACTCGAACTCGAGCTTTTGATAGGTGTAGTTTCCCCCCAAGCTGATCGACGGGCCCAGTGCCTTGTAGCTGGCCTTTTCGCTATAGGTGGCCTTGTCCAACCGGTTTTGGGCTTGCCGGACGCTGAAGGCGTTTGTTGAACCGATCTTCACCGCCTCGTCCAGCGTCAGCTTGGCGGGCGGCTGTTGTGCCGTCACGGCCACGAGTGCGAGCAAAGGCATTAGAGTCATGGTGTGTCCTCAGTCTCTTCCGTTGTGATCATCGCGATGCGACGCATGAACTCCTCCATGAACCCCTGGAGGGAGTCCAGTTTGAACATCATCACGCCTTCCAACTCGGGATGGCGCATGATCAGCAGCTTGTCGCCGGGGGCGATTCCCAGCTTGTGCCGCGCCTCCGCGGGAATGACCACCTGGCCACGTTCCCCGACCGTCGCCGCACCATAGAAGCAGTCACCAAAGCAGCAGGACTTTGGCGAAGTCGCTTGGTGGTCGGGTTTGGGGTCTTGGGCCATCGAGGTCGGTTCCGCGTCGACACTCTATCATACATTTCACACAAATTCGTGATGTGACCTTTAGCACACGGAGCCCGCGACCACGTTTCGGGTATCTACGGCAGGTGCGCCCGTACAGTTGCGTGTTGCTGCTTCCCTGTGTCGCTTGGGCCCAAGAGCCGGCCGCGTTGCCCCTGCGGGTAAACCGCACCGCATCCCTCCAATTCCTCCGGCCCCTTCCGTTGGGACCGGTCTTGGCCCCTGGCCAGGGCGAGACGACCTGGAATTGGACCGTCGCCAACGAGATGCGCGGGGCCCCCGGCCTCTTGGAAGACGCGGAAACGTGGCGCGTGGCCTACCTCCGCCGATGGGGGGCCAAAGACGGCGAATGGACTCTGGAAGTCCCTTTCCTCAGCCGTGGTGGCGGCATCCTAGACCCGATCATCGCCGGCTACCACCGGATGGTCGCCTTCGGCGTCCCCTTGCGCGAACAGACTCCCTTCGGCAACAGCGAAGTGACGCTCCCCGGGTCGCCTCGGTTTGGGTCGGCGTCAGGCCTCGGTGACGTGACCGTCGGTTTCGGCAGACCGATCGGGCCGGCGACAGCGGCCCGGGCCTGGTTGAAGCTACCGACCGGCGACGCCTCCCAAGCCCTCGGCAGCGGCAACGTCGACGCAGGGTTGACGCTTGACCACACCTTCAAACTCGGGAAGTCGCTCGACCTCCAGGTGGCGGGAGGACTTGTCGTCCAAGGCCGACCCCGTGTCCTCGCCAACACCAAGGGGCTCGTCGAGACCGGGACAGTCGCCCTGGCTTGGCGACGCAACAGTCGGGACACGTTTGGTCTCCAATGGACGGCCGAGGGCGCGCCCCAAAACCTTGGCGTCCCCGACGTCGATATGGAGCACCGGGTCGTCAGCTTCAGCTACACCCGCCGGACCGGTGTCGACTCGTGGGTCTCGGCGTACTTCAGCGAAGACAAGGACTTCAGTTGGGTCCACTTCCCGCAGGGCGCCGAGGTCGGCCCCGACTTCACATTTGGCATCGTCTGGCGGTGCCGGAAATAGCGAGAGCCGCCCGGTCTGGGCGGCTCTCGTGAAACCTTGATGGCAGCAGGCTTACCGCGGCTTGCGGTCTTCGCCGGGTTCGCTGAGCACGAACGGCAACAGCGCCATTTCCCGGGCCCGCTTGATCGCCTGGGCGATCATCCGCTGCTGCTTGGCGGTGTTACCGGTCTGACGGCTGGCGAGGATCTTCCCCCGGTCGGCCGACAGGTAACGCCGCAGGACGTTGACGTCCTTGTAGTCCACGTAGTCGATCTTGTTGAGCGTCAGGAAGCTGACCTTGCGCCGTCGGCCTTTACGTCCGCGGCCCTCGCCGCCCCGGCCTTCGGCCATATCGACGGCGGCCTTCTCACTGGCTCCGTCCATCATCGCGTTCTTGTCGTCGCTCATGCGCTGTGCTGATCCTCGCAAACAGGGTCGAGGCGGCTTGTGCCGCTCTCGGGAGGCAGAGTATAGCACGGAGCGTCGCCCTTGGGCCCGCCGACCTGCGGGACCTGCGGGCAATGCCAGCAATGCTCCGTTGGTACCTTTCGCGGATTTCGGCCTCGCACCGCCCAGACTGGCAATATCAGCGTCGTCCCGGGTGGCCGGAGGCGGAACGACCTCCTCACAAGACGACTTTTCTCGACACATGACCCTGACAAGGGGAGGACGCCTCAAAGCGAGGCAACCTCTCGCAAAACCATAAACCCTCCAGCCCATGGGGCCGGTCTCGCCCGCCGGCCCCCCTTTTCCTTTACGGGGCCACCTGCAAGAACTCGTCCCAGTGACTGTCCCGCGCAAACTTCATCAGACCGTAGTCGGCCGCCACCGCCGTGAACACGCTGCCCGACGAAAAGTCGACGCTAAGGCCGTGGCTGCCCGGCGAGTTGCTGTTATGTCCTTCCCACACCAGGCTGTCGGCCAGGGCCGCCCTGACGTTGGCGCAACTCGTCTTGACTCCTGCCGGGACGGTGTCGTCAGCCTCGAACCGCAGGCACAGGTCGCCAATGTCCCGATAGACACGGACCGAGGTCGGACTATACGACTGGGCGTTGTTCCGGACGGTCTGGATGACCCCGGCCAGCGTCGCCTTGTTCGTGTTGAGCCCGTCGGCCATGGCCGAGAGCGCCGTCACCAAGGCGGGAAGCTTGCTGGTGTCCACCACGCTTTGGGTGATTTTCCGCGAAACGTATGCCGGGTTGTTGACCATACCGTCGACAAAGCCCTTGCTCAAGTTCGCGGTGGTGTCGTCCGGGTTGTCACGGAAGCCGGCAAAGACGGTGTGATACGGGTAACCCTCCGCCGGCGGGCTCTCTTCGCTGCCGGCGACATAGTCGCAGTTGTCCTTCAGTTCGTAAGCGACCTCGACCATCTGCATCAGGCTGCAGTCCCAGGCGACGATGGCGAAGTGCTCGTTGCCCAGCGCCTGGTTGATCTGCCACGTGTTGATCGACGTGCCCGCCTCGTCGTCGTAGCTGAAGCCCCGTGTCCCGTAGTCCTTGGCCGAGCGTCGCCACCCGTTGCCGTGGTTCCAGACCACGAGGACGTACCGGTCGGCGGGGAAGTTGGTCTTGCCCCAGGTGATGAAATCACGCAGGGTCTGCGGGTTGCCCATGTCCAATGGGTTCCCCCCACCGTCTTTCAAATCGGTCTGGAGCAGTTGGCTGGCGACAACGTCCGACGAGTCGGGTTTGACCAGGTAGCGCCTGACGCCGTCAAACGAGCTTGCCGGAAACGCCGAGCGGCTTTGCTTCCACTGCACGACAAACCGGACGTCGGGGTTGCCCGCGACCTGCTCCATCTGGTTCATGTTCAAGGTCGAGGCGGAGTACAGGTCATTTGCCGCGTTCATGTAGACCAGCACCGTCCACTTGGTGCGGGTGACCTGGAACGGGTTGACCGTTACCGACGACGAGGCCCGGACCCCCGTCCCCGTCAGCGACGCACTGACCTGCCCCGTCCCGGCGACGTCGGCGTTCAAGACACCGGACTGGTTGACCGTGCCGATCGCGCCGTCCGCCGTCCATACCAACTTCGCCGGAGGGAAGAACGCCGCCGAGCCGCTGGCCCCCGCCACCGCGGCGACGAACTTTTGCACCTGACCTTCCACCAGGGTGACCGACCCCGGGTAGACGGTCATCGTCCGGGGTGCTTCGGCGTTCGTGGTCACTACCGGCGCGGACTTGCCGACGGTCGCCGAATTGCTGCACAAGTCGACCACGGTCGAGGCCGTCCCCAACACCGTTCCGGTCGCGTTGGGCCCGCTGTAGAGCGTCGCCACGAACTGGTACACGCCGGCGGTGATCTGGTTCAGCGTCAATGTGGTGCCCGAAGACGCGTTCAGGCTGTCCGACCGGACCGGCTTGCCGTCTTGGTCAAAGATTTGCAAGAGTTGCGAGGCCGACGCCGACGCCGGGCCCCAGTTGGTCGAATACTCGACCTTCGCGTCCGCCGAGGTGACCGGGCAAGCGCCCAGCACGAGGTTCCCACCCCCTGAGGACGTCCCGCCGCCGCCGCCGCCGCACCCGATCAACACCCCGGCGGCCAGCGCCACGATT
Organism: Fimbriimonadaceae bacterium; assembly: GCA_019638795.1. Lineage (NCBI taxonomy): Bacteria > Bacillati > Armatimonadota > Fimbriimonadia > Fimbriimonadales > Fimbriimonadaceae > Fimbriimonadaceae bacterium. The sequence continues at coordinate 48,172 of JAHBTB010000005.1, forward strand.
CCCCAGGCAAGTCTCATCTCCGTAAGAGTGTGACGGAACCGAAGGCCCTAAGTATTGGTCAGGAGTTCCCAAAAGGGGACTCCAGTCTGCCGAAGATACGGAAGAGAGCCCTTATTGGCACATACGCGTCCATCCCGCAAGAAGCCGGTTGTCCCCACTCCGTCCCCCGACGCGGTGACGTGCGACGTCGCCTTCCCGGAGGGGGTCGCCAGTTTCGACCCTCAACGCGTCGGATACGCCGTCCTCGACGGTGAAGGGCGGGTCCTTGCCGCGTTTGGCCTCGCCCGGGCCAAGGCGGCCGACGACCCCGTGTGGGCCGCCTTGGCCCACAGTGTCCGAGGTTGCGGACAAGCCGAAGTCCTTGAGGGTGTCCACCGGATGTGGGTTGCCCAGGTAGGGCCGGGCCGGATCGACATCTTGGTCACGGACGCCAGCTCGGAGGTGGACTGCATGGAACGTCTTGACCACTTCCAACGCCACGCCCAGGCCTTGGAACGTCTTGGCAAAGCCTTGACACGCAACCAAAGCACCCAGGCCCTGGCGATGGGGATCCTCCACGCTCTCTACTCAGCCCTCGACCTGTTGGCGGCGTTGTTGTGGGTCGTGAACGAAGACGGGACTCTCGAGATTGCCGACACCGTCGGCATCGACCGTGGAGCGATCGCCGGTTTGGCGCGCCCCGTCCTTGGTGAAGGCGCCAAGACCGCGGCAGGACTCGTCGCCACGAGCTTGAAACCGCTCTTGGTGCCAAGGGTCTGCGCCAACCCCCTGACGGCGGAACATGAGGCCCTCCTCGTCGCCGACGACACCTCGGCGATCATCCTCCCCTTGGTCAGCGCCGGCCAACTCATGGGCGTGCTCGAACTTGTCGCCCGGATCGAGGACCAAAGGTTCCTCCGCCGTCACGGCATGTGGGTGTCGCTGGCCGAACACGTCGCCATGGGCATCCATAGCGCGATCATGTTTGAGAAGACCGAGCGCATGGCCTCCCTCGACCCACTGACGGGCATCGCCAACCACCGGTCCATGCAGGAGTACCTCGCCCTCCGGATCGTCGAGGCCCAGCGCGAGCGCAAGCCCGTCGGGGTCGTCATGCTTGATGTGGACCACTTCCGGCGGTTCAACGAAGAGCAGGGCCATGACGTGGGCGACACCGTGCTGAAGGCCGTGGCCAGTTGCCTGTCTTCGCACCTCCGTGGGTACGACATGGCCGCCCGCTACGGGGGTGAAGAGTTCACTCTGGTGCTGCCGGGCAGCGACCTGGCTACCACGGAGAAGGCGGCTGAACGCGTCCGCAAGGCGATCGAAGGGCTCGACACCGGTCACGCCCCGATCACGGCCAGCCTCGGCTGCGCGGCCTTTCCTGAAAGCGGGAACGACGCGCCCACCCTTCTCAAGGCCGCCGACAACGCTCTGTACGAGGCCAAGCACTCGGGCCGCAACCGCGTGGCAGTCGCCGGCGAAGGCAGGCGGCGGGCCTGCTAGTCCTGGGGGCCCACCGGTCCTCCACCCTTAGTTGCGCGGTCGCGACAACCGATGCCATACTATGCGCCTGCGAGTAGCAGGGACGGGCGAACCATGCCCAGAGGCCGCGCAAGACGGCCCGCGTCCCGCAAAGGCCCCTAGGGCCGGAGGCCTTTAAGATGTATGCGATAGTCAAGACCGGTGGCAAACAGTACCGAGCCGAAAAGAACGAGCTCCTCATCGTCGAAAAGTTGGACGGTGAGCCGGGCACCTCGGTGGAGCTGGGCGAAGTCGTCATGCTCGTCGGCGACGGCAACGTCACCCTCGGCAGCCCCTTTGTGAAGGGCGCGAAGGTCAAGGCCAAGATCGTCCGCCAGGGCAAGGCCAAGAAGATCAACGCGTTCAACTACAAACCGAAGAAGAACGAGCGGAAGCGGTGGGGCCACCGCCAACCGCAGACCCACCTCCTGGTGACCGACGTCGTCGGAGGCAAGTGAGCTTATGGCACATAAAAAAGGACAGGGTTCCACCCGTAACGGCCGCGATTCCAACTCCCAGCGGCTCGGCGTCAAGCGGTTCGGCGGCCAGGTCGTCAAGCCCGGCATGATCTTGGTCCGCCAGCGTGGCACCAAGTTCTATCCTGGCCCTGGCGTCGGCATTGGCAACGACCACACCCTCTTCGCCCTGATCGACGGGCACGTGAAGTTTGAGGGCCCGAAGGACCGCCGCCGCATCGCCGTCTACGCCGACCAAGCCTAAGACCGCTGAGGAACTAAGCCGGCTAGGCCTGAGCCCTTCGTCTCACCAAGTGGACGCCCCGGACCTGAAAGTCCGGGGCGTCTCTGTTGCGGCCCGCCATCATCGCCGTCATGGACCTCGGGACGGTCAAAGACGTCAGCATCGTCGTCGCGGGAGTCGTGGCGTTTGTCGGCTTTGTGGGCGGCATCGCCGAATATTGGCGGCGGAACCGGGAAATCCGGGCCGAGCACTTCATTGCGATGCGGCGACGGTTTCTCGAAACCCCTGCCTACAAGGAGATCCTCGACCAAATCGTCTCCGGCGACCCTGCCCTGGGCCAACGGTCGATCCAGGAACGACGCAACTTCATCGGGTTTCTAGAGGAGATCGGGCTGATGATCGACTCACGCTTGATCCAGGCCCAAGTCGCCTACTACATGTTTGGCCACTACGTGCGCCTCGCCGACGGCTCGGAACACCTCTGGACCGACCTCGACAAGGGTGGCGAATACTGGGCGGTGTTCCGGCGCCTGGCCGCACAAGTCAAGGCACACAGCAGCAACCGACCGGACCGGTTCCGGTTCTAGGCCCAACTAGACCAGGCCGGCGCGAAGCAGGTCTTTGAGCATCAACAGGCCGACGACGCGACCCGAGCGGTCGACGACCGGCATCTCGCCGATCTTCTTGGGATGGTTCTCGAAGGCTTCAAGGGCCTCAAACGCAAGGATGTCCGGCTCGCACGTCGCCACGCCGCGCGTGCAGGCCTCACCTGCGGTCCCGTCCAGTTTCCCGTCGTGGGTCGTCAGCCATCGCCGCAGGTCACCGTCCGACATGTAGCCGACCAGTCCACCGGAGTCGTCCACGACCACGACACCGCCCGCCCCGGCCCGTCCAATGGCTTGGAGACAGTCCATCAGCGACGTCGCGGGCGGGACGGCCGGAAGTTCGGCCCCCGTCCGCATGACGTCGGCCACCGTCAGGGTCAACCTCCTCCCTAGGGCGCCGGCGGGGTGGAACCGGGCGAAGTCGGTCGCCCCGAAGCCGCGGGCCTCCATCACCGCCACTGCCAAGGCGTCGCTGACCGCCAGCATCACCGTCGTGGAGGTCGTCGGGGCCAGGTTGTTAGGGCAGGCTTCCTTAGTGACCGACAGGTCCAAGGTCAAGTCGGCGAGGCGCGCCGTGGTGCTCGCGGGCCGGCCCGTCATCGCGACGGTCCGGGCACCGATCGCCTTGAACGACGGAAAGAGCCGCACGACCTCGTCGGTCTCTCCACTGTAGGTGTACACCAGAACGACGTCCTCGTCCCTGACCATGCCGAGGTCACCATGTACCGCCTCGGCAGCGTGAAGGAAGAACGACGGCGTGCCCGTCGAGGCGAACGTCGCCGCCGCCTTCTCGGCGATGTGACCGCTCTTCCCCACGCCACAGGTCACCACCCTGCCCCGGCACCCCAACAGGAGACCCACCGCGTCCTCAAAGGCACCGTCCAAGCGTTGGGACAGGGCCTGGATGGCTTCCGCCTCCTCCCTCATGACCCGCCGGACTGCCTCAAGGACGCTCATAGGGTCTTCTTGTGCATGATCGACTTGCCGAACAGGCTGCTCGCCCATTCGATGGCGACCCGCGCCGTCTCGCCCCGGTTGTCGTGGAGGGGGTTGACCTCGACAAGGTCGACACCCACGATCTGGAACGGCCCGCCCTCCGTGAAGCCGATTTCGTGGAGGGTCTCGGCCAAAAGGTGCCCTTCCCGGTACGTGAGGCCGCCACGCACGGCCGTCCCCGTCCCCGGCGCGAACACCGGGTCCAGGGCGTCGACGTCAAAGCTGATCCACAGCTTTTTCGCCCCCGTGCTGGCCGTCCAATCGGCCAAAGCCTTGATCGCCCCCGGTGCGGTGAGCCGGTCGACGTCTTGCATGGTCAGGACCAGGGATCCCGGCATGCCCTGCTGGTTGCGCACCTCGCCCTCGTCCACGTCGCGCAGACCGATCCACGCCACATTGCTCCGTCGGAGCCCCGGACGGGGCACGACGTCGGAGAGAATCTCGCTCCAGGCTTCGGTCAGCGCGTTCGACCACTTCTCCGTCCGACCGTAATGCATGCCGGGGGCGAGCATGGTCAACGCCGCCAAGGGCATGCCGTGCATGTTGCCCGAGGGTGTCGTGTCGGGGGTGTTCAAATCCATGTGGGCGTCGATCCAGACCACGGCCAGATCGTCTCCATAGACGTCCAAGGCTCCGGAGACCGTCCCGATGGCAAGACTATGGTCACCTCCCATGACGACGGGGAGATGGCCCTTCTTAAGGCTGCCTGCCACCGTCTTCCGAAGGGCCTTGTACGCGCTGATACCCTCGGCGTACCGTTTGGACAGGCGTTGGGGCACCTCTTGCGAAATCGGGAAGGCGTCACCCAAGTCGTTGACAGACGCCCCCAAGTCTTTCAGGGCTTGGGAGAACCCCAAAAGGCGCATGGCCCACGGGCCGATCCGACTGCCCAGCATCGGACCCGACAGGTCGTAGGGTGCGCCGATGAGGTCGATCATCTGGTCATTGTACTAGCCACGGCCCCGTGGTCCCTTGAGTTCACCGCCACCGCCGTAGAATCCCCTGTCATGGACCTGGTCGGCGTTGTGGGAGTTCAGGGCGACTTTGACAAGCACCTCGACGCGTTCCGCCGCGCCGGCGTCCCGCCGGAGGCCCTCCGGCTGGTCAAAACCCCCGCGCACCTCGAAGGTGTCCGTCGTGTCGTCGTTCCCGGTGGGGAGAGCACGACGGTCGGCATGCTCATGGACCGGTTCGGTCTCGGCTCTGCACTGATCGACTTCGCCCGCCAAGGACGGCCCGTCTGGGGCACATGCATGGGCATGATCCTCATGGCCGACCGAGTCGAGGGTCGCCAGCAGTACAGTTTGGGCCTCCTCGACGTCACCGTCCGCCGCAACGCCTTCGGTGCGCAAGTGCACAGCTTCGAAGACGAAGTCCACCTGGAACCTCTCGGGAGGACCGTCACCGGCGTCTTCATCCGCGCTCCGATCGTCGTCGAGCACGGTCCCAGCGTCGATGTCGTCGGCCTGTACGACGGCAAGGTCGTCGCGGTCAAGCAAGGCAACCTCGTCGGGACGTCCTTCCACCCAGAGCTGACCGACGACACTGGCCTCCACGAATGGTTCTTGGGCCTTTGAAAAAAAGGGGCCCCGCTCAGAGGGCGATGAGACGGGGCTTTGGTTTTGGGGGAGGAAGAAAACCTTTTCTCTTGGCTGTCCGGTTTGACGAAAGGGCGCCCCGGCTTGTTCCCTGACTTGTAAGAAGTCCCTCGGTCACGTTGCGAGGGCTCGATATGACAGGTGGACGTCTGGACCGACCTGGGCCACCGCGTCGAGCACCAAGCGTTCTGTCCAACCCTCCATGGGGCCATAAGGCGGCAACCACGGGATGCCGGCACCGAACAGTTTGGGAGCCACAAAGAGTTCGAGTCGGTCGACAAGCCCGGCCTCGATGAATGTCCGGATCGTACGCCCGCCCCCCTCCACGAGGAGTCCCGTCAGCCCCCGCTCCGCCATGAGTTCCATCAGTGAGCCTAGGCCGTAGGGGTCAAGCACGGTCTGCCCTGGCTGGGTGGCCTCGGCAACGCACCACCATGTCTCTCCTGGCTGGGAAAAGACATGCTCCCGGCCGGTCAGCCGCGAGTTCGGGTCAAGGACGATCCGGAGCGGTTGGTTGACGACGCCCGGGATGCGGGCGGTCAAGGACGGGTTGTCGGTGTGGACGGTCCGCCAGCCCACCAGGACTGCCCCGCACTCGGCCCTCAGTCGATGCCCGACCAACCGCGCCGCGTCGCTGGTGATCCAACGGCTCCGGCCGTCAGGCCAAGCCGTACAGCCGTCAAGGGTCACCGCGGCCTTGATGACAATGTACGGCCTTCCTCGACGCATCGCGGTCAAAAAGGGCTCGTTGACCTTTTCCGCCTCGGCCGCGCCCACCCCGAACTCGACTTCGATCCCGGCCTGGCGAAGGGTCGCGTTGCCGCCGGCCGCCAAGGGGTTGGGGTCGGCGACTGCGACGACCACCCGGCGGATCCCGGCCCGGACAAGGGCTTCAGAGCACGGCGGCGTGCGTCCGTGGTGGTTGCACGGCTCCAGCGTGACGTATGCTGTCGCGCCGTCTGCCTTGTCACCGGCCGCCTGGAGGGCGACGACCTCGGCATGCGGACCTCCCGCGTGGTCATGGAACCCCTCACCGACCACGGCACCGTCTTTGACGACGACGCAGCCGACCCTGGGGTTCGGCGCGGGCCAGCCTAGACCGGCCAACGCGACAGCCCGGGTCATAAAGGTCTCGTCAGCGGTCATTCTTCCTTCTTTCGATGGTCAGCCGACGTCGCCTCAAGCAAAGTCCGAAGGTTGTCGGCCCGTTCCTTCGTCATGTCTCGGCGGACCTGGCGTATTGTGAAGATCGCGCTGAGGGCCACCGCGACCCAGATACAGACCGACAGCATGACATAGGTGCCGAACCGGACGACGTACTGCTTCATCTCGGGCGATCCGGCCGGAGGACGGTGCCCCGCAACCAATGGCCATGCCAAGAGGAACAATATCCCGGTGACCAAGAGGACCGTGGTCGTGACTCTTAGGCGCATGCTTCTCGAAGGGCGCGCATGTTGGCGGCGATGTCGCCGTGCTTGGTGACAAAGCTCCCGGCGACAAAGTCGGTGGCACCTGCGTCGTGGAGCCGTCGGGCGGTGCCGGGATCGACGCCGCCGTCCACCTGGATGCGGACATCGGGCCGCATCCGCCGTACCGTCCGGACCTTCTCGACACACGACTCGACCAAAGCCTGGCCGCCCCAGCCCGGGTTGACCGTCATGACGAGCACCAAGTCGACGTCGTGGACCAAGGCTTCGAGCACGGAGGCCGAGGTGCCCGGGTTGACGGCGACGCCCGCCTCCACGCCGGCGTGGCGCAGGCTCTGGGCCAAACGGTGGGCGTGGGCGGTGGCTTCGGCATGGAAGGTGATCCGGCGGCAACCGGCGGCGACGAAGGCATCGAAATGCCGTTCGGGGGTCTCGGTCATCAAATGGGCTTCGAGCGGTGTCGGGCCCAGCTTGGCCAGCGACGAGGCGAGGTCGGCGCCGAACGTGATCGGCGGGACGAACTGTCCGTCCATGACGTCAAGGTGGATGTAGTCCGCCCCCGCCTCCATCATCTGACGGACGGGAGTGGCGAAGTCAGAGGGGTCGCAACTCAGGATAGAGGGACATAACACCATTGGCTTACTCTCCCTCGGGGATTGGGTCGCCGTCATTGTCCGCCGGTGGGGCGTCCTCGTCGTTCCGCTTTGACTCATGGCCGGGTTTGGGGGGACGGACGGTCTTGACGAGCACGTTGTCGTAGAACACCTTGAACTCCACATTCTCGCCGTAGGCCCGCTGAGAGACTTTGAACGAGTCGTTGGGTTGGTGGGTGTCCTCATGGACCGTCCGGTTGCCCTTAGCGTCGCTCAAGTCGACGCGGACCACCACGGGGTCCGGAGTGTTCTTGACGACTACGGTGAGCGTATACCGTTCCGACACCTCCGGCCGGTCGTCACGGTCGCCGTTGGCGACACGGAGCTTGACCCGACTGTAGCGCGGCACCTTCTCCTCGGCTTCTGGCGTCTGCCCGACGACAAAGTCCCGCTTAAAGTCGTTGCTGGCGACGTACTCGATCTGGTCGGAGACGTCCAGGTTGATCGCCTTGAGCAAGTCCTTGCACTCGGCCACCGTCTTACCCTTCAGCGAGGGCACGGTGACGAACTTACTGCCCGAACTGACGACGGCCTCGACATAGCTGTGCTCCAGGACGTCCTCACCGGCCGTGGGCGACTGCCCCACGATCACCCCCTCGCCATACTTTTCGCTCATTTCCTTGCGCGAAACCCGCAATTTGAGGCCCATCTTCTGGAGGTCTTGCATCGCCTCAAGCTGCGACTTGCCCACCAGGTTCGGGGTCGGGAAGGCCTTGGGCTTTTGGACGTTGAAGTAGAACCAAGCCGCCAAGACCATGACGGCGGCGCCCACCGCCACGTAAGCGATACCCTGGAGCCAGCCGGGGACTCCGTCGGAACGGTTTCTCTTCTTGGGCACGTCGTTGTCTTTCCTTGGGTTGGCCACGTTCAGTTCGGGGACGACCGTGTCCGTCCGGTGGGCTTCGGCAGGCTGCAGGGGCCACGTCAGGGGCTTGCCGAAGCGCAGGGCCTCCGCCAGTAGGCGGAGGTCACGGAGCATCTCTTCCACCGTGCGGTAGCGGCCCGACGGCTCCTTGGCCATCGCCTTTTCGACAATCTTGTCGAGGGGCATCGGCACCGAGTTGGTGACCTGCCTGAGACTCTGGTACGGGGCGGTTGCATGCTTCACTGCCACGACGCTAGGCGTCTCCCCGGTGTAGGGTAGCCGGCCGGTCAAGAGTTGCCAGAGCAGGACGCCGATGGCGTAAATGTCGCTTTGGAAGGTCGGCATCGCCCCTGCCGTCACCTCGGGAGCCAGGTACGGTGCCATCGCCCGCAGCGCCGCCACCGCGGCCCGCGAACTGTTGCCATAGGCTCGCCATAGGCCTGGCACCGTGACCTTGATGCTGTCGGCGGAAGTCGCCAAGACGGTCTTGGCCGAGATGTCACCATGGACGATGCCTGCCGCATGCAAGGCCGACACGGCTTCGGCCACTTCGACGACGGTGTTGACCGACACCGCGACGCTAAACCCGGACAGCCGCTTGATCCGGTCTTCCAGGCTTGTGCCCGAAGTGTGTTCGGAGAGGATGAAGCTACGGCCTTGATCGCTCAGCACGCCGAGCATCTGCTCCAGGTTGGGGTGGTTCACCCGGCCGACTTCTTCGACCACTGCACGGATCTCGGGCAAAAAGCCGGGCTCAAGAGCGACCTCGGGGCGTAAAACACGCAGGGTGAGATCCTTAGAGGTCAGTTTCTCCTTGGCCTTGAACGACTCATAGATCGGACCACTGTCCGTCTCTTCGACCAACTCGTACCGACCGGAGAAGACCTGGCCGATCACCGAGGCTCCTCCTCCCCAGGTTCGCCGGGGACAAAGGCGAGGACGACCGCCGCGGCGAGCAGGGCGAGGGCGAGCCAGGGCACCGACGACCCGTCAAGGGCACGGACGTACTTGCCCGGGTCTCCCTCGGGATCCAGGGCGAGCTTGACGCTGAAAAAGTACCCCCCAGCCATCAAGGCCGCGCCGGCCCAACCGACCACCGCCCGCACCGTTTTCATTGCCTAGACTCTAAGACGGTCAGCACGGTCCGTTCGTCGACACCGTGCGTCAACTGACAGGCCCCAAGGCCGGTGAGCAGGCTCATGCTCAGGCCTTCGCCGCGAGCCTTCTTATCGAGCTTCATCGCCTGGACCACCGCCTGTGGTTCCACGCTGAAGGGCATGTGGGTCGGGAGTCCCTGGCTGTCCAGACCCAGACGGACCTCTTCGGCGACGCCGGGGGGTGTGATCCCGACCGCTTCGCCGACGAGACACTCCAGGTACATACCGACTGCGACCGCCTCGCCATGGAGCATGCCTTCATAGCCAAGTTCCCGCTCTAGGGCATGGCCAATGGTGTGGCCAAAGTTGAGGGTCGCCCGCAAACCGTTGGTCTCGAACTCGTCGGCTTGGACAATGTCCGCCTTGACCTGGAGGCTGCTCTGGATAATGTCGGCCATTCGCGCGTCGCCTGGCTCGATGGGTCGGTGACGGAGGGTGCCCATGAGCAGTTGGTCGGCGATGAAGGCGTGTTTCCAGATTTCCGCCGTGCCATTGGTGAGCTGCCGTTCGGGAAGAGTGTCCAAGAACTCGACGGCAATCCGCACTTGGTTCGGCGCGTAGAACGCTCCGGCGAGGTTCTTGCCTTCCGGAAGGTCGATGCCGACCTTGCCGCCGATCGAACTGTCGACCATGGCAAGGAGGGTGGTCGGCACCTGCAGGAACCCGACGCCGCGCATGTACGTCGCGGCGACGAAGCCGGCGAGGTCCCCGACTACGCCGCCACCCAAAGCAACGATACGGCCGTTTCGTCGGAGGCCGGACTTGGCGACGCTACTCAGAAGGTCGGTGTAGATGGCGGGTGACTTGCTCGATTCGCCCGACGGGACGACCGCCACGCGGTGGTCGTCCAGGGGGAACGGCCCGTAGTGGGCCGCCACCATCGTGTCGGTGATGAGGAAGTCGTCCGGGCCAAGGTCAATCAGGCTCTCGACAATGCCACCGAAGACGATGTCATAGGAACCGCTGGAGTGACGGATGGTCACAGGCCGACGACCTCGCGGATTCGGTGCGACACGGCTTCGAACTCGTCGTCCCCCGCGACGACGTGAAAATCAGCTTTCAGGTAATGCTCGCGGCGGGCTGTCCAAATGTCCATGAAGGTGCTCTCCCAATTGTCGGTCTCGAGCAACGGCCGCTTGCGACGGGAGGAGGTCAGGCGTTGCATGATGGTATGAGGATCGACGTCCAGAAAGACAGTCTGGCCTAATCGGCGCATCTCGACCCAGTTCTCCTCGCGCATCACGACGCCGCCACCGGTGGAGAGGACACCGTCGCCCGCCTCTAGCTTACGGAGAAACGCGGTCTCGTGCTGCCGGAACCCCTCCTCGCCGAAGAGCTTGAACAGGCGGGGGATCGTCAGGCCAAGCCGGTGCTGGAGGGCCCAGTCGGCGTCGACAAACTCCCGGCCCAGTTCGTCGGCCAGCAGTCGGCCGACGGTGCTCTTACCGGAGCCCATCATGCCGACCAGGATCACGTACGCCATCTTGACCCCTTTTGAGCATAGCAGTCCGGGTGAAACATGGCAAAGGCAGGGGTCGAGTGACCCCTGCCTTGCGTCGGACGACGGTCGGTCGTCAGGGTGCCGCGCCGAGGCCGTAGTCGTCGTCGCCCACGATTGACGGAGTCACGAAGACGATCAACTCGCTGGTGCCCTGGTTCTGCGTGCGTCCCCGGAAGAGCTGGCCGATGATCGGCAAGTCGCTGAGGAGCGGGATGCGCGACTCGGAGTACGTGTCGGTCTTGGCGGTGATACCGGCCAAGGCGATCGTCTCGCGGTCCTTCACGCGGGCCACGACCTGGACCGACTGGCTGAGGACGTCCGGAATCTCCTGTCCGTCCGGGCCGCGCTTGACTTGGCCGATGCTGGAGATCGTCGGCGTCAGCGTCATCGTGATCGTGTTGTCACCGTTGATACGGGGCTTGATCACCAAGAAGGTCGGGATGTTCAACTGGACCGGCGTGGCCGTGACGATGTTTCCACCGGCACTGGCGGTGACCTGGTTCAAGAAGATCGTGGTCTGCGTGTTCTGCGTGACGACGGCCAGCTGGTTGTTCAGCGTCCGCAGAAGCGGGGCGGTGACGACGCGGCCCCAACCGTCGGTCATGACGGTGCGGAGCCGGGTGCTGATGTTGCCGGTCGCGTAGTTGATGAAGACGGGGTCACTCGTGCGGGTGAAGGTTCCCGGCCGGTTGCCAAAGAACGTGCCGCCCCGCTCATAGAGCCAGTCGATACCCAGCGAGCGATCAGCCGACCGGCTCGTGGTGATGAATTCGACCTTGACGACGACCTGCTTTGGCGCGACGTCGAAGATTTGGAGCAAGTCCAGCAACTTCTTGTAAGCGTCGTCGGTGCCCTGGAAGATGATGCTGTTGTCAGCCGGGTCGTAGCTGAGCCGGTCGATGCCGGCCGGCAGGAACCCTTGGCCCGACTGCAGGCCCGAGAAAGAGCCGCCGCCCTGGCCGCCACCGAGTTGTCCGCCGCCGCCACCAAGTTGACCGCCTCCACCGAAGCCGCCACCACCAGGCTGGCCGCCGCCGAAGCCGCCTGCCTGGCCGCCGCCGCCGAAGCCGCCACGCTGGTTGGCACCGTCGTCGGGAAGGGTCAGGGCCGGAGCAGTCTTGTTGGGCTCGTTGTACTGCATGCCGCCGCCGTACGTCCGCGGCTCACCGCCGGTGACGACTGTCAGCATGGAACCGGCACCGTAGTTGGAGATGGGCTGGGTCAACTGCTGCTGGTACTTACGAAGCTCCTGCATCGCATCAGACGTCAACTCGGGGTTTTCGCCCTTGATGAGACTGATGACCGTGCGGGGGTCCGCCTTCATAAGCGGGCACTTCTTGGTAAAGATCGGTTCCGCCGTCTTGGGCGTCTCGACCTTTGCCGTCGGCTTCTTGTTCATCGGCCTGATGATGAAGACACCGTTCTCGTCGCGCTCGGCGTAGGCGCCGGCCGCTTGGCAGACGTACTTGATGGCGTTCTCCGCCGTCTCGTCGGTCAACGAGAGGAAGATTTTCTGCAGTGTCAGCGCTTCGCTGCCGTCGACGACGAACTTGATGCCCGTCTGCCGCGTCAGCGCTTGGAGTGCGACATGCAGGTCGGCGTCTCTGAGGGTCAGGTTGATCCTCGTCGCCAACGCGCTACCGTCTTGCGCCGCGCCAAGCGCGGCCATGGCCGTCATCGCCGTGAAGCTGATCGCGGCCACGGTCGCCTTGAATGTGCTCTTCATGTTGTCCCAGTTTCCTCCAATTCCTGTCCGGCGGGCTTAGCGTCCGCCACCGAAGCCGCCGCCGAAGCCGCCGCCACCGAAGCCGCCACCACCGCCGAAGCCACCGCCGCCGAAGCCGCCGCCGCCGAAGCCGCCGCCACCGAAGCCACCACCGCCGAAGCCACCGCCGCCGAAGCCGCCGCCGCCAAAGCCGCCGCCGCCGAAGCCGCCGCCGCCGAAGCCGCCGCCGACATTCGTCGAGATTTCAGGCGAGCTCTGCATGGAGTCTTGGCCCGAGAGAAGCTGGACGAGGTGATACGGGTCGACGCTGCGAAGCGGGATCTTGATGACCGCATTGTTTTGCGCCGGAGGAGCCGTCGTGTCCGGATTCTCCGTGTTGCCGTTCGGGTTCGGCTTCAGAATGATGTTGTAGACACCGGTGTCGACGCGCCACGTCGCGTTGACCTGGTTCAGGATGTTCCGAAGCGCAGTCTCGAACGGGACGTCCTTGAGGTTCACGGTGACGAGCCCCTGCACGGTCGGGTCGACCGTGTATTGCACGTTCGCCGCCCGGAACAAGATTTTCAGGGCGTCGCGGACGTCGGCCTGGTCGAGCTCGATCGACGGGATGATGGTGTTCCGCGGGTCTTGCCCACCACCGTCCTGGGCGACCAACAGCAACGGCGCGGCGAGAATGGTGGCCGCGGCAGCCATGGTCAAAATCGACTTGATCGTGGTTTTCATAGTTCGAACATTCCTTGCTTCGTGTTTCTGACGTCTAATTCCTAGTTTCGTGTCTGATTGTACTGGATGGCCGCGGTCAATTGCCTGCTGACGCCGCCCCACCCTTGCCGCCACGGCCGGGAGGGCCGCCAAAGCCAGGGGGCGGGCCAAAGCTACCGGACGGTCGTCCGCCTGCTCCCGGAGCGCCAGCGCCGCCCGTGGCGGGTTGGCTGGTCCCGCCGAGCGGGCCCGAGAGTTCAATGTCAATGTCGCGGGGCAGTTGTCCGTCGTCGCGGCGCAGGACGGCTCGTTCCGAGTCCATTGAGACGACGCGGTACGGCGAGTTGGGAATGGACATGCCCGGCCGGATCTGGATGACTTCCGTCCCTTGGTCGAGCAGACCGATCACACCGCCCTCGCTGATGATGATGCCGGACAGGCGCCACGCTGGCTTGGGCTGGATCCGAGGCTGCTCGACGTCGGTCTCTTTCTCCGTGTCGTCGTACTCCTGCCCGAAGCCGCCGAATTCAGAGTTCAGCCGCTCGGCGGCTTGGGACTGGTCAAAGCGGTACTCCTCCGCCGTCAACGCGAAGGGGTTGCTCCGGGTGGAGAACGCCATCGTCTTGGCCTGGGTGACCGAATCGGGCAACCCGGCGGAAGGTGTCGCCCCCAGTTCCACTCCAGCGTCGGCCGGACGGGTGGTGGCGAGGGTGTCCTGGAACTTATTGACCCCGGTCACCGCGGCGTCCTGGTCAGGCACGCCGGCTTGGCAACCCGTCAGCGTGACGGCGGCCGCGACCAAGAACCACAGAGAATGTCGTTTCATCTTCGTTTCCATCCTGTCAAGCCTCAGGCGCCACCCCGGCCACCAGAAACCGGCGAGAACCCGACCGGGAGTTTCTTTCCGCCGCGGGCCGCGCCCGCCGACCCGGCCCCGGTCGAATTGGCGGCCGGAACCTCGGCCGCACCGGCGACACCGACCGGCGGCGCGACCTTGTCACCACGGACAAAGGCGACCAACGTGACGTTGTACGTCGCCGTCAGGGTCGGCGCCGTCCCATTGACGGCCAAGCCGTCGGCGACGGCCAGGTAGTTCGGCATCGACGACCACGCTTGGACGTTGTCCTTGATCTGGTCCCAAGTGCCGGTCACGGTGACCGTGCCCAGGTCGAAGACGCATGCCGGGAATTTGAACCCCGGATAGTTGTAGTAGGACTCGATGATCTGGTCCGGCTCGGTGGGGGGCTGGGGGATCGTCGGCCCCTGGATAACCTTGACCCCACCGGTCTTGACCTGCCGGTTCACCGCCGCCTGAATGCTGTCGCGGAAACGTTGCGAGTCGATGGTGAGGTGATAACGGTCGACGGCGAGGTCGATGCCGCCCATGTTGACGTCGGCAGGCGGGGTGTGCTCGGCGACGATGGCCTGCCATTCCGCACCGATCCGGCGGACCTCGGCTTCGGCGTCAGCACAGCGCTTCTTGGCCGCGGGCAACTTGTTGCCTTCGGCCTTATAGGCATCGGCAGTCTCGCGGACCATCTGCGCTTCTTGCCGGTTCGGCAGGAAGTGCCAGAAGAACCCATAGCTGAGCGCGACAAGGGCGACGGCCAGACCGACGACCAACCAGACGATAGGACTCAGTTTCATGTTTCTAAATCACGCTCCCCTAGTCGGCTTCCTCGCCACGTCGGCCACCGGCGGCAGGCGCTCCGCCACCGCTCGGCGCAGGGACGCCAGGAGGCCTGGAGCCACTCGGCGGGCCAAACGAACCGGCCCCGGGAGGCCCGAACGGGCCACCGGGACGCCCGACACCCGGGATCCCGCCACCGGTGCCGCCACCACCGGCACCACCCAACGACGCGCGGGGATCCGGCGTCCGGATGTCCTTTTGCATGGTCAAGACCATGGTCACCGTCGACCAACCCGGCATGGACTCTTTGGTCACGCCTTCCTGCCCGAAGCCGCCGACGCCCAGATAGCCCTGCTGTTCGGCCGACGCCCGCGCGATCAGCGCGTCGAGTTTGTCGATCGGGTCGGACGGCAAGGGCTGCTCACCCGGCTTGACAACGCTGCCGACCTGGTCAGTCTCCGTGATCGGTTGACGGACGGGGTCGTCCAGTTGATAGCCCGCCCGTTGGACGTTCGTCACGCCGGGCACCCGCCAAAACGCAAACGCCACGTCGGCGTACTGGCGGAAGGTCTTCAGGTGGCCGACCAACGTGACCGTGGCCGCATTCTCACCGGCAGGCTGGGCGGTCATCGAAGTCACCCGATAGAAGTCGGGGATGTACTGCATGACCTGCTCGTAGAGGTCGACGTAGGTCGAATTGTGCTTTGACATCGCCTTGGCGAGCATCAGGTTGGAGTTGATGACCTCGCCCTTCTTCGCGATCTCGTCGGCGTGGTTGGCCGTGGCCAAGGCGTCGGCGGCGGCTTGCTTGCTGGAAGCCAAGTCTTCTTTGGCCGCACGCAGGTCGGCTTCGGACGCGACTTTGAGGAACACGGCGCCGGCGATCGCGGCGACGGCGGCGACGGCACCGATCCCGGCGAAGACCGGGGCCTTGCTCTGCGTCGCGACATGGGTCGGGAGAAGGTTGAGTTTCATGGCGCGTCCTCAGTTAGAAGGCAATGTGGAGCCCGTTGCCGATCGCAACGGCGAAGTCCTGTTTCTCTTGCTGGAGATCATCGGCGTGTTTCGCCGTCACTGGAAGGCCCCTCGTCGGGTCGAAGAGGGCCGTCGGCACTCCGATGACGGACTGGACGAACTCCGCCACGCCTTTGAGACGGGCTCCGCCACCGCAAAGCATGACGGAATCGACGTCGCCTCCTTTGCTCCGGAAGTAGTCGATCGACCGCCGGACCTCGCTCACGAACTCGTCCGCAACCGCGGCCATCGCGTTCCAGAGCTTCGTCTCTTCGGGGTCAAGGCCGCTTGCAACGGGTGCCGCGGGTGCTTGCGGGGCTTCCTCGGCAGCCGGTGCGGCCGGAGCAGCCTCGTCCGCGTCGGCGAAGGGGTTGTAGGGCTGGAACTGCTGGGTCGCGAACCCAGAGTCGCCGAAGGGGTTGAACGTCGGCGCCTGGCCAGCCGTCTCGGGAATGCGGCCCTTCGCATGCTTCATCGCCTCTGCTTCCGCGAAGGGGACGGCGAGACCGTCGGCGATGGCGCGCGTGAACATCTCGCCGCCGATCGGCACCTGGCGGGGCATCACGAGTTTGCCGTCGTTGAAAATACTGATCGAACTCGATTTGTGGCCGATGTCGACGATGCAGACCCGCTTGTTGGCCAACTCCACCTCATAACCGGTGCGCAGGACGCGGGCCAGACCGAGGGGCTGGACGTCGAGGGCGGCCGGCTTCTTGCCGGCACGCTTCAGGATGTCGCGGATCGTGTTGACGGTGGACTGCGTGGCGATCGCCATCACCACGTCCATGTTTTGGGCCCCGTTGGCCGGGAAGGAAGCGAAGTCGCTGACCACGTCGCTCTCGGCGAACGGGATGTTGCGGGTGATCTCCCACTCCATGTGCTGCTTCAGCTCGGCGTCCGACATCACCGGGACTTCGAGGGTGCGGACCACGACGGAACCTTGGCCCGACAGAGAGACGACGGCGTCGCCGACACTGACGCCGGCCTGGGCGCAAACCTGCTTGAGGACGTCGCCGACCACCACCGAATCATGCACGCCGACATGGTCGACCGCCCCTTCTGGCGTCATCGCCATACCCAGGGCCGTGATCGTGGGTTGCTTGCCGGCCAATTTGACCTCCGCGACTTTAATGGTCTGACTTCCAATGTCGACCCCGACGATGCTCGTGTACTTCTTGGCCATTGAGGACTACCTGACCCCTCGACAGGGCGACGACCGCTCTCCTTGCTTGGCTTCGCAGGCGTATCCGATGATAGCATCGGGGCACTCTGGCTGTCAACTTCAAGGCGAGCGTGGCGCGATAGTATTGACGCGACCACGCCCCGGTTGGTCACAGGCTGGGCAGCCCGAAAAAGCACCGGGGCCCGGCGCGGTCTGCGCCAGGCCCCAGAGGCTTCCATACGGTCGACGTCAAGGAGACGGGGGCTGGGGAGCCCACTTCGGCGCGATGGTCTGGAAGTACACGTCCGGCACACCTGCCCTGGCGCTCGACCAGAACATCCACACGAGCGGGGGCCGGCGGCGCGTCGGGTCAAGCGGGTTGAACGCGATGTTGTACGGGTCCAGGGCCAGCGACATGTCCGATTCGTTGGCGGCCTGCTCGATCGTGACGGCCTCCTCGGCCCGCTCCGTGATCAGTCCGACCCGCGGGATGTTGGTCGCCGACGTGCCGACCACGATGTTCGGGACGAGGTTGCCGTTGCCGTCGACGCCGGTGTAGACGACACGCACGGGCCGGTCTTCCATCACCGAGGTGAAGTACACCCGTCCGTTGACGGGGTCGACCTGATAGAACGGTGCCTCCGGCGTCGCGCCGATGAACATGACCTGGAACTGCACCAGGGCCCCGTTGGCCCCGACGGCGACCGGAGTCGGCAGGTTGATGCCGTACCGGAGCGTGGTCAGGAACGGACGGGTCGCCTGGGATCCGTCGGCCGAGGTCTTCGTCAACGAGAGCACGTAGCGGTCGTAGCGGACCGGGTCGTTGTTCGCGGGCCGGGCGTTGACACTGTTGCCCCAGAAGTTCAGGTCTCCGATCAGGTTCTCGTCGGCCCGGTTCACGTCGTTCGTGGCGTAGATGCCGACAAACCGTTCGTCAAAGACTCCCGAGACGCTCCGATAGTTGCCGCCTCGGGCCGCGTTGACGCGGACGAAGGTCGGGCTATAGGTGATGAAGAGCTGCATGTTCCGCGGGACGACCGCTCCCGACAGCTTGACCGTGCCGGCGTTCGCGTCCATGTAGACCTTGCCGCCCAGTCTGCTGTCGTAGACCAGTTCCCCGTCGGTCCGGCTCACCACACGTTCGGGCGAGATCGGGTCGATGACGTCGGTCAGTGTCGCGTTGCCCGAACCGTCCACGCTGAGGTACTTCAGCCTGATGCCGGCAAGACCGGCCTCGGACATCGACCACTGCACGCCGGGGGCGAAGTAGGTGCCCGTCGCCGGGTCGACCTCGAGTTTGTCGGTGCGGTTGCTGAAGGGCAGAGTGCGGACAGACCCACCGGGCCCACCGGTCGGGGCACCGGAGACCGGGCTGGCCGCCAACCGGCCGAGGAACGTGTCGGCGAACTGGCGCCCACGGAGCTTGGCCGTGAACATCAGGTCGATGCGCGCCGCGTCGTTACGGCCCTGGTAGCGCCGCAAGATGGCGTTGGGAGCGCCGACGTTCTCGAACTGGTCACCCAGGGAGACAGACCTCACGCCCGTCCAGTTGGAACCGTCGAACGTCGAAGTGTAGATCTGGCCGAGGCCGTTGCTCGTCCCCGTGTAGAACACGGTCGCGGACGAGCCGGCTTGGACCACGCTCGGCTTACTCTTGGTCGACGTCGTGTCGAACGGCATCGCGCTGAGACCGTTCAGGACGACCCCGCCGCCGCCGAACCCGAGGTTGGCCAGCATGACCTGTTCGACCGTCGACCGGTCACCGCCCGGGCCGACCTTCGTCCCGCGGCCGACAAAGGCCAGATACTGCTGGTTCACGTCGGCACGGGAGAGTGTCGGAGACTGGAGCGGGTTGTAGGCGCCGCCGGTCGGGAAGGACGGAGACCCGAACTGGAACCCGGCCGGTCCGCGGCTCATGTCCATCGACTCGCCGGCACCGAGGGTGAACAACGTGTTGAAGTTCACGACGCCCTCCAGCGGGAAGAGCAAGGACGGGCCGAACCATCGGCTGTCCGGGGTGCCCAGGCCAGAGGAGACCGGCAAGGCGTTGTCCAGGTCGTTCATCGGGCTGTGGTCGGCCGACGGGTTCGTGCGGTCCCACACCGGAGTCGTGCCGCCGTTGGCCGAGACGAAGATCCGCCATGTGTCGCCACTGGCGAGCGAACCCGCGGTGCGGCCCGGCGTCAGCCAGTCAGGCAGGCCGGTCGCGTTGGAGCGGCGGTTCGACGCCCAGGCGACGGCCAACTGGCCACTGCCATGGCGGACGGCGGTCGGCTGGGTGTTCGACCACGTGAACGCCTCGTTCCCCGCCAGGAGATTGTCGACGTTCGGCGCCGCCTTCCGCGTCGGGGTGTTGGTCAACCGGGCCTCGCGGACGTTGAACTTCAGGGTGATCGCCGGGTCGGCGTACGGCTCGCTGACCGCCGGGTCGCTGGCCGAGGGGCCGAGCGACGGATGGTCGGCGTCCCCGTCGTTGCCGTCGTTGTCAAAGGCATACACCTTGCGCTGATAGGTGCCACTGGGGGTGCCGACCGGGACAGCCACGCCGACCTTCGGGTCGCCGGACTCGAAGCCCGCCGTCGTCGGCACGAGGGTGCCGCCCGAGACCCGCAGGTTGGCGTTGGCCCGGAACACCGGGTTGCGGCTCATCCGCGTGGGAGCGGCGTCGCCCGGACGCGGCTTCTGCAAGACCATGCGGTTGTCGACACCGGCCCTGAACGGCACGCTGTACAGCGGGTCAAGGTCGGAGATCATGTTCCGCTTCGCGTCGATCCACGCAAGTTCCTGCATCTGCGGGCCGTACAGTTCGACGGTCCGATAGACGCGGGTGAAGCCGTTGATCTTGTCGAACTCCTGGGCCAGACGGACGTTCAGCAGGTTCACGTTGCCCTGGTTGAGGACGGTGAACGGCTGGAACATCGCCGTGTTGCCGGTCGTGTAGGCCGGGTTGTACGGACGGAACGCGGAGTTCGGGTCGCTGGGTGCGATGGCGCCGTTGTCCGGCCCGCCGCTGACATGACCGTTGTAGCCGCCGCCGCTAGGCAACGAGCCAAGGTCGACGGTCGGGCTGTTCGTCGACAGCCGCCGGTCCTCGCCGACACGCGCACCGAGGGCAAAGCTGCGGTAGGCGTCTTCGGTGCCGAAGCTGTTGTTTGAACCGCCCACGTAGACGATCTGGCGTCCCCGGTAGTCCGAGGCGTTCGCCGGTTGGTACCGCGGCACGTCGACACGGATGTCGAACGGCGTGTCCACCAGCGTCCGCTGCATCTGGTTCTCGTAGCCGGCCTTCGTGTTGTAGGTCGTCCGGTCGGCTTCGGTCCAGGCCGGGCCCTCAAGGGTGACCCGGGTCAGGAGCGGGTTCGAAACGCTGCCGGAGCCGCCGACCGCGACCGACATGGACCCACGCCCGAGGTCGGGGTAGTCCAAGCTGCGGTTCGGCAAAGCCCACGGATAGTCTTCGAACTGCCCGTACTTCCAATTCGCCTTGTTCGAACCCGAGTTCAGCGGGCGGTCGACGCCGAGCTGGGTCGCCGGGTCATAGACCGGCTGGCCAGGGGCGGCGGCATCCGGCGGCAAGGTGCGGGTGTCGACCAATGGCATCCAAGCGAGGTCGTTGCTCGACATTTGGACGTTGGCGAGCCCCGTGCCCGGGCCCGTCAGCAGGGAGACCAGCGACCGGTCGCGGACGTTCATCCGCGCGACGGCGGTAGAGCCGTGGCTGACGTACTCGCCGGTGGTCGACGGGGTCGTCCCGAGGAACCCGCCCGGCTCGATGCTGTCTGTACCGCCGAACACCGGCTTCAGGAACTGGTTGGTCGGGCCGCCCACGGTGGCGAGGCCGACTCCGGTGTCGAGGCCGTTGCTGCCGTTGACGACCGCGTTCGGCTGGGTCGCGTCGATCGTGTTGCCCACGCTGTTCGGCAGGAAGCCGTTGACGGCGTCACGGGTCGGGAAGACCACGGCCAGCGGGTTCGCGACGACCACGTCGCCCACCGTCGGGCTCGGCGACTTCGGCGTGGTGCGGAGACCCGCCTCGGCCCCGCGGACGGTGCCTTGCACGGTCAGCGTGGCCCGCACGCGGACGAAGTTTCCGCCCGGCTGGGTGCCGGCCTGGCCGGTCGGCATGAACGTGACCTTATGGAGGCCGATGCCACCCTGGTTGGCGGGCGCGCCAGTCACGTTGCGGACGATGTCGGGGAACCGGGCCTGGACGCGCTGGTTCGAGTACGTGTTGAACTCAAGCTGGTATCCGGCCGTCGGCGAGTCGGTCGTCGACGGGATGTTCCAGACCATGACGTAGAGGGTCTCGCCCACCTCGAAGTTGCGGCGTTGGATGCCTCCACCGGTCGCCGCGGTTTGCACGGCGGCGTAGGTCAAGGAGCCTTGGTTGGCCTTGGAGAACAAGGACTGGTACTCGTCCGGCGACACGAGGACGACGTTGGTCGACGAGATGAAGCTCAGGTCTTGCGCGGTCACCCCGTTGTTGGGCCCGTCGGTGATCGGCGATTGGCCGGGCGTGATCGGAGCCGTCGAGTTGTCGTCGTCCACCGACGAGAAGGCGTAGAGGAACCCCTTGGAGTCGCCGATGTAGAGGTGGCTTCGGTTCGCCGGGAATCCCGGCTGGTTCGGCCATCCACCGGACGCAAAGGACGCGACCGGGTTGCTGCCCTGCATGGTCAGCACCCAGTTCCGGTGCGAACCGTCGGAATAAGTCCGGCCGTCGGCGAGGAATCCCAGGCACTCGCCGCGCCGGTTGGCGACGACGATGGTCGGCTGGGCGTCCTCAAGCAAGATCGGCGTCGCCGGGTTCGGTTGGCGCATGTGGGTGAAGACCAACGACGAGTCGCAACGGGTGCTGACCTCACTGGTCTGCCAGCGGACATTGCCGTTCACCGGGTCGAGCGAAAGCAAGACCCCCCGTCCGTCGACGAAGAACACCGAGTCCCAGTTGCCCGGGTCGGCCGGGTTGACCAACGAACCGCTGACCGCCGCCGGGCTGCACGAGCCCATGTAGCCAAGGGCCGTCGCCGTGTTGTCGACGGTGCGCCGCCAACTCAGGACACCCGTGTCGAGGTCAAGGGCGTTGATCTCCCCGAGGGTCGGGTCGGCCATGGTGGCCGCGCCGAAGAACACCTTTCCGAACGCGATGGCCGGAGTCGCTTCGACCTGGCCGAAGTTCGAGATCGCGGCCGGATATTGCCAGATGACGTTCGTCGTCTTGCTTACCGGGTTGCCAGCGGCGTTCAGGGCGAGGATTTTGCCCGCGACCGCGACGATGACGGCGTCTTGGCCCGCCACGACGGCTCCGGCGACCGAAGCCTTGACCGGCGGCAGGGCCGCGGCAAACGGGGTCGTCGGGGCGTCAGGCCGGAAGTCGTCGGGGTAAGTCCAGCGGCGTCGGGTCGTGCCGTCGCCGCGGCCCGCCATCTCGATGCAATAGACGCGGCCGTTGTCCGCCCCGATGTAGAGCAGGTCGACTGCGCCGACTTTCATGACCAGCGCCGAACTCAGGTTGAACTTGGTCGGCATCGTCGCGACCCGCCCGTCTTCGCTCAGCGAGGCGTTCGGGTCGGTGGCCGAGACTTCACTCGGGTACGTCCAGAAGACCTTGGGTTGCGAGCCGGTGGTCGGGTCGCCGTGGGCGTCCATGCACCGGATATGCCCCGTCTCGTCGGCGGTGACGACCACGTCGCGGGTCGCCAAGGTGGCACCGTCGCGGACATCGGCCGAGACCATCGCCGGGGTCGAGCTCATGGACAGGTCGGACTGGGTGACGAAGCGCACCGCGTCGGCCACGACCCGTCGGCCCTCGATCACGTCCTGCGCGACCGAGCTATGGTCGGTGACGACGACGGAAAGGGGCATCGCCGCGGAATGCTCGGCGCCTTGCGTGCCGACGCCAGGCAGACGGATCCAACCGCGCTGGGTGGACTCGTTGATCGTCACCGAGTCGATTTGGACACCACCGCGGAACACCTGGACCTCGACGTTGGTGGCCAGGTCGACGGCCGGGGCTCCCGGCGGGACATAGACGTCGATGTAGTAAGTGCCGTCGGCAAACTCGTCGGCCTTGAACCGGACGCCACCGGTGACCGAAGCGCTCACCGGGCTGGTCTGATAGGTCGATCCCAACGGACTGTACGAGAGGTCGATTCCCTGGATGAAGTTGCCCGATGCCGACGTGAGGGGGTTCAGGTCGTCGACCACGCGGCGGACTTGGGCCCGCGTGTCGGCCGTGCTCGGGCCGACGATCCAGTCGGCCAGTTCCGTGGCGAACCGCTCCTTCTCAGCGGTCGAGACGTCGTTGGGCCGTCGCCCAGGCCACGACCACACCATGTTGCGGCGCAGGGGCGCGAAGGCGTCGACGACCTCGCCGTTGTGGGTGAACGAGGTGACTTCGCCGACGGTGAACGTCTGGCCCAGGGACCCGACCGTGACCGGCTCGTTCCGAGCCGAGACGACGCGCTGCGGGAACACGGTGGGGCCACCGATGTACGGGGCGTTCAGGAGTTCACCGACCACGGGCGAGGCGACATAGCCCCCCGTGAGCGAACCCGAAGCTTCGGCGCGGACCGCGTCGGCATAGACCAACTGGTTGACCGGGTTTGCACCTGGGTCCAGGAACTGGCCGTCGGTGCCCCGAGGCACGGTGTTGTAGAGCCTGACCGCGATCTGGCCCAAGGCGTCGGCGGTGTAGAGCTTGGTCTCCGCCTCGCCAAACCGGACGAACGAGCCGCCGACGGTGGAGTCCACGATGCGGACGTCCGTCCCGTTGGCGTCGACAATGTCAAAAACGTAGTACCGCTGGCCGTAGTGCAGCGGGTTTGCGCCCGAGACCGGCGTGGTCGGCACGGTGTTCGTCCCGCCGACGGGGACGCTGGCGGAGACGGCGTACTCCGCCCCGGGGATCAGGCCGGTGATCGTCCACCGGTAGGTGGTCGTCGCGCCGGTGCGGGCGTCCGTCGAATTGAGCGGCTGCGCCACCGTGGTCGCCCAGCGGTAGGGCGCGTGGAGCACGTCGGTCTGGTAGTAGCCCGTGGCCAGGTCGATGAAGTCGTTGCCTGCCGCGATCGGCGCGGGGTTCACCCACGAGAGCGGGGGCGACTCCACCGTGTTCGGGGCGTCGTTGTCGACGACGCCGCCCAAGGAGAAGATCGGGTCCCACCACCGCAAAAACCCTCGGCCCGCGTTGTTCCACACGGTCTCCGCCACCACGGTGCCGGTCTGGACCGTCGCCTTGCCGGTGCGCTGGGCGCCTCCCCGGTGCGTGCGGAAGTCCTGCGCCCCGGCGAAGATCGCCAGCAGGGCGGTGGCAGCCACCAGAAGCGGGCCAAGCTTGGCCTTGCCTTTGGTGGTCGTCGATGATTGGCGGCGAGGTTCCATATGCTGCTTATTGCCGTTCGGCAAAGACGGGGGACACCAGTCCACGGGTGCCGGACACTGGCGGGAGCTCGAATTTCACGCTGGTCGCGGTGAACCCAAGGTTTGGTCGGTTGAACCCGAACCCGGGGTCAAGGGGCCCCGTGGCCCCCGACGCGAAGCTGCCGTCGACCAGCACGACCTCGCCGTTGAACTCCGCGTTCGAACCGAACTTAGTGCCGAAGTAGTTGTTGACGATCAGGACGTCGCCCGACTCCAACCGGCGGGCATAGGTGGGCCGGAACTGGGCGGGGTTACCGGAGAGGTCGGCCGCCGAGTACGGGCCCGCCGTCCGAGGGCGGCGCATCCCGACGTAGGCTTCCTTGGGCAACATCCACCGGGCGCGCCACACCGGTGCGCCGGGGTTCGACGTGTCCTTCACGATCTCGTACACGCCGGAGCTGACCGTCACCATGATGGCGATCGTCGGTGTCCCGCCCATGTCCACGTAGCGGACCGTGGTCGACCTCAGTCCCGCGAATTGATCCACGTGCTCGTCCTGGTTGGTGGACGGCAAGTTGAACGAGTAGGTTCCCGATCCAGGCGGGTTTTCACCTAAGAACTGGCCGGCCACCGCGCCGGCGACGGTGAACTGCTTGATCACCTCGGTGTTGCCACCGTCGTAGAGGACGATGCCGCCGAAGCCGTTGTGGCGGTCGACGTCCTGGCCGGTGCCGTCGAGGCCGACGGTCACCTTGCCCGGCTGGATGTTGCCGAAGCCGAACGCGAACACGGTGTGGCGGCCGGCGCCCGAGCCGACGTCGACTCGACCGATGCTGTTGTAGCTGTAGAGCTTGCCGGAGAACTCCTCGGGCGTGTGCCAGACGATGACGCTCTGCGCCGTCGTGTAGCCGTCTCCCTCGTCATCGGGGACCCCGCCCGCGACCTTGTAGCGGACCGGACCGAGGACGCGGCCGAAGCTGTCCAAGCGGTAGCGATCGACGACTTCGATCACCCGGTTGTTGCCGGAGTCGGCGACCAAGACGTGGTCCCAACGCTCGGGCGTGGGGGCCTGGCGCAGGACCTCGCCCGGGAACAGCGCGGCGACCTCGGCGATCGACTTGGTGTCGGTGAAGGTCGCGATGTCGCGCGGGTTCCTCAGGCTGAGCGACTCGTTGTCGACCATCCCAGCCGGGACACGCTGCGGGTGCAGGCGGAGCCGGTTGATCGTGCGGAGCTCGCGGCCCGCGGCGTCGATCTTGATCACCTGGTCCGATCCGGCGTCGACCAC
The DNA here is from genome assembly GCA_019638795.1 of Fimbriimonadaceae bacterium. NCBI lineage: Bacteria > Bacillati > Armatimonadota > Fimbriimonadia > Fimbriimonadales > Fimbriimonadaceae > Fimbriimonadaceae bacterium. The sequence goes on from JAHBTB010000005.1 coordinate 74,060, forward strand.
CCAGTATCCGTTGGAGTCGGCGGGATAGACACGCACGGGGTCGGAGAGCGGACGCAGGTTGTTGGCGTTGGTCACGGGCTGGCGTGGTCCGGCCGACAGGGTCGTGTCCGTCGTCCACAGCGGGTTGCCGTTGGCGTCCCACCGCCCGATGCGGCCAGCGTCGGCGACCAAGAACTCACTGCGGCTGAAGGCATGCAGCGTGCTCTGGCCCAGGACGCTCAGCACGTCGCCGCCAGCCCCCATGGTCAAGGCGACCGGGTCGGGCAGGGTGGCCTGCAAGATACGGGTGCGGAAGTCGCTGACGTCCTCCATGCCGTTGGTCTGAGGCCAGCGGAACGCCGGGTCGATGCTCACCCCGACGAAGCTGTTCGGAGCAACGACACCCTTGACCGCGTAGAGCTGGTTCTCCCACGGCTTGAGGGAGTTGCCAAAGAGGTAGGGGTCGTTGCCCGCGATCTGAGAGTCGATGCCGTAGATCAGGCCGTTCGTCGGCAAGGGGAACGACGGGACGCCGGACACGAGCAACCCGGGCAGGATGCTCGCCCCGCCGATGAACATCGTCTGGCCGGTGACGAGCGGCCCGGTGGACGCCGCGTAGCCGTTGAGCACGGTGTACCACTGCAGGTGGCTGAACTTCCCTGCCGCGTAGCCAGGCGTGAAGTTCGCGCCACCGTACGTCCACGTCGCCGACGCTTCCGGTTGGACAAGCTGGTCGGTGGACGTCGTCCCCCGCTTGATGACCAAAGGCAAGTTCGTCGAGATGCACGAGGACATCGTGCCGTTGGACGACGCGGTCAGGCTGTCCAGTGTGACGCGGACGCGGCTTGACCCAGGCGACCGGTTGAGGCTGACCTTGCTACCGCCGGTCACGACCGCACTGAACGCGGTCGGATTGGCCTGGTTCAGGCTACGGGCGAGGTCGGGCTGTTGGATGGTCAGGAGCGGCTCAGGCTGGCCCGCGGCCGGGGCCGGGCTCTCGACCTCGAACTGCACCGGATCGGGGTTCGCTTTGAACGCGAACACCACCGAAGTCGGGACGCCTTGGCCGAACACCGTCTTGACGCCACTGGCGACGCAATACATGGTGTCGCCGATGACCGCCGGGGCGGACGCGAACCGCAACCTGGTGATCGGGGTGTCCAGGATGAACGAGCCGCCGAGGAAGAGGAGCTTCTTGACGAGGTCGTCCTCGTCGGTGACGCACGGCGGATACGTGACGTTGCCTTGGCCCAGCACGTTGAACCCGGTGCTGATCGAACTGTACAGGTCGTAGCGGGTCTTGACGTCGAAGACGCCGCGACCGCTCTCGACAAGGTTGTAGAAGGTGCCGCCGGGCACGCCCGCGTTGGTCGTTGTCGAGACCGTGACGCCGATGTGGCCGTCTGTGCCGAGGGCTGGGCTACCGATGACCTTTCGCGAATACAACGAGTTGTCGACGAAGTTGAGGTTGCCACGGACATAGCTCCGCGGATCGACCGTCGAACTCTGGCTCCAGTCGATGGTGTAGTCGATCCGGAACCCGATGTCGTCGGCCGGGTTGGTCGTCGCCTTGCCGTCCCAGTCAAGACCCGAGGCGACGCCCGCCGCCGACAGGGAAAGTTCGACCGTGCCCGGACTCGGTTGGATCACCGTGTTGGTGAAATACGTCTCCATCTCGGCCTGGGTCAGCGGCGCGCCGTTGGCGCGGAGGGCGGTGACGTGGAGGCCGAACGGGCTGCTTCCGAGCAAGACGGGCAGGTTGGTGTACTTCGCCCGGAGGTTGATGGTCACCTGGGAGCCGGTCCGGGAGACTTGGCCCGCGCCAGGGGACTCACCGCGGGTGCTCAGCCAGGTGCTGCTGATGCCGCACGGCCGGTTGTTGGCCGGGTCGGAGTCCATCGCGGTGTAGACGACGCGGTCGGCGCCGTTCGAGTTGTCGCGGATGGGGATGTAGCCGACGGTCGGTGTCGCCGTGGGCGTGAAGAGGCTGCCCACGCCCTTGACCAGCCAGGGGTTCGACGTGCTGCCGGGGTTCTCCCCGTCGATGACGCTCACGGCCCAGAGGCGGCCGGAACTGTCGCTCGACGACTTGTCGGCGACCACGACAAAGTTCTCGTGGACGGCCGGCGCGAAGGGTGTGCCGAAGGGCACGGTGCCCCCTGCGGGTGCGCTGATGGACTTCAGGAGCGTCCCGGTCTTGAGCGAGAAGACACGCAGGGTGTCGTCCGAGCCGAGCACCCAGATCTGTTCGGTGTCACCGAGGGTGGTGTTCGGCACGTCGACGATCACCGGTGACGAGAGGGTCGCCCCCGCGTCAACCGTCGGCCACAGCTGGACATATGGGTCGGTGGCGTTGGCCGGGGTGCCCTCGGACGGGTTCGCGAGGAACGCCGCGATGCGGGAGCCGCTCGTGACGACGACTTTGCCCTTGGCGACCGCCGGGGTGTTCAGGCTGGTGTAAGACCCGCCGACCTTGAACCGTTCGATGAGCGGGGCAGGGACGGTTCGCCGCACACTGTTCGAACGGCGGGCGCCGCCCGCCTGGCTGTTGAAGTCACTCGACAGGTTGACGAGGTTAAACGCGAACTTAGCCGCCGCAGAAAACCAGTTGTCGTTGGGCGGCAGAAGTGAAGTGAAACCGGTGTTCGCCGACCAGCCGGAACCGGGCGAGTTGGGGTCGAAGCCACGGTTCAAGTTGGCGGTGACGCCACGGGTGGTGATGACGACGCTTCCGGAGCCGATGCGGGCCAGACCGACCACGCCGCCGGCCGAGGTCGCGACGACATTGCCCATGCGGGGCAACCCTTCGGTGAAGTCGGCCATGACCTGGTTCACCGAGGTCGTCGGCAGGGCGAGGACCAGGGTCTGGGCGACACTCGGGTCGCGCAGGTAGTTGATGTCGGTCGTGTTCAGCGCGTTCGGATAGCGCAACAACTGGTTGCCGAGGTCAGCGAAGAGGTTGCCGTTGTCCGAAGCCGTGGTGAAGAGGACGGGGCCCGAGTTGGCCGGGTCGATGCCGAAGGCTCCGCTGGGCCACAAGTCGATCCAGAGGATGCCGCCCTGGTCCACGAACCGGCGGAGCTTCTCACGCTCGCTAGGGGTCAGGGAGAGGCCGTTGCGGACGGTCAGGGAGAGGACGTCGAACTGGGCGAGGGTCGACTCGCTGACGTCGCCGAGGACGACCTCCCAGTAGGGGGCGTCACGCTTGGTCAAATGCCGAAAGCTGTTCGCGGGCATGCCCCAGCGTTGCGCGGCCGCGGCGGTGAGGGTCGTCTGGCCGATGGGGTTGTCGAACGAGAGTCCCGCCGGTTTGACCCGGGTGTCCCGGTCAAGCTGGCCCCAGACGTGCGGCGTCGGGTTGTAGAGTTGGCCCCCGTTGACCTGGCTCGCGACGAGGAGGACACCGGCCTGCACCGACTTCGTCTTGGTCGCATAGGTGACCGGTTGGGCGAGGCCAAGGCACGCGGACGCGGCCAGGGCCAGGCTCAGGACATAGCGTGCTACGTTCACGGGTTCACGTCTCCAAAGAAGGCCAGGGTCGGTGAGACCGGCAGCCGCGGCATCGGGGGCAACAGCCTCCCCGCCGCGTCGGTCCTCACCGGGACGAGGGCCGGCGACACCGCGTCGGCCGGGACGCCCGCCGTCGCGAGCATCGGGTCATAGATCAACTTCAGGTTGGGCGCCACGGACGCGGCGACGTTGGGGTCGACCGTGCCGAGGTGCATCTGCGGCGAGTAGGTGCCCGTCGCGGCGAACCGGCGCGGGATCCAGCCCCACTTCTTCAGCCACTCGGCCTGTTGGCTCACCGGCGCAGGCATGTTCTGGCTGATCGCGCCGACGATGGTGATCCGCACGTCGAGCGGCTCCCCGTAGAACGGCACCTCGGGCGAGTTGCCGTACTGCTGGTAGCGTTCAAGCTGGGCTTGGGCGAGGGCGTTGCCGCCGCCGTAGTTGACGGTCGTCGTGTTACCGCCGAGGGCGACCACCCGGCTCTCGAACCGGGGCCTCGTGTCCAGCGGGTTCGTGTTGAACCAGTTGCCCGGGATCACGAAGAACGAGCCTTCCTGGGCGTAGAGGCACGCCTCGACCCTGACGTCGAACGGGGCCACCGCGGTCCGGCTGACGAGCCAGTTCTTCGTCGCACCGCCGCCGACCGGGTTCAACCGCAGGTCGAAGAAGGTCGGGTCCTGCATCGACAGCGCGTACAGGCCCTCGGGGTTGCTGCCCGTCGAGACCAGTTTCCGCGTCAGCGGGCTGTAGGCGTTGAAGTACGAGCCGTTGAGCGGGCTGTAGAGGGGCGTCGCCACGGTCATGAACTTCGGATAGGCGTTCACACCGGCGTCGCCGAGCCCGAGCACCGGGACGTTCCACGGCGCGGGCGGGGCGGGTGGCGGCGGCGGGGTGAAGAACGACCCGGCGTCGTTGAAGTACTCCGTGGCATAGACTCCCGACGAGCCCATGAAGTTGTACCGGGCGGGCCACAGGTAGGTGCCCGTCGACGGGGAGCTGTCGGCAAAGGTGCCGGTCGAGATGTCCAGCGAGGCAAAGGACGGGCCACCGTCGTCGGCCGCGACCGAGAACAGCAACCGCGAGACCATGGGACGACCCGCCGCGGCACCGCCTTCGGCGTAGTACCGCATGTACGGCAACCAGTTCGACGGGTTGGCGCTGACCGGGTTGAGCAGGAACTGCGCCATGAGGCGGAGGTTTGAGCGGGTGCCGTCGAGTTCGACCGGGTTCGGCGTGTCGGCCACTCCCTCGCCGCTCTTGGCCTGCGGGCTCTCGCCCGGCGCCGGCGCAAAGAACTGCGTCGGGTTCAGGGTCACGTAGTCCTTCGCGAGGATGGCGAGGGCCGAGTGGCTCGGACGGCCCAACGTGGAGGCGTTGCCGGTGGCGGCGTCACGACCCACGACCCCTCGGACAAGGCTGCCTTCGATGTAGGCGGTGCCCATCGTCACAAGGGTGACTTGCACGTCGGTGGGGATGACGCCCCGGGTGCGGACGTCGCCCGCGGCCAGGATGACACCGTTGAACTCCTGGGCCACGGCGCGGCCGTTGACCGTCCAAGACTTGAACGCGTTGTCAGAGATGTTGGGGTTGAAGTTGGGGGCCTCGACGTCGTTGACGATATACGTCTTGTTGTCCGCCGCGACATAACGCGTCCAGTAGTGGACCGAACTGACGTTGCCCCGGGGCTGGCCGTTGACGGGGTCGGTCCACGTCGTGCCGCCGGTCTCCGGATAGCGCCAGAACTTGTTCCGGGAGCGCGAGTCGCGGGTGATGACGAACCCGTCCGGTGTGAAGAGCACGTAGCTCGCCACGGGGATGTAGTACGGGCCCTGCCACCCACGGCTGTTCGCGTTGTTGGGGTTCAGCCAGTCGTTGGGGAGCGCCTTCGACGGGTCGAGGTTCTCTCGGTCTTCCTCCGTCTGACGGTTGCCCCGCTCCGGCGAGTCGATGTAAACACCTCGGCCGTAGCCCCAGGAACCGACGTTGAAACCGTCGGCGTTCAGGCGGCCGTTCGAGCGGGTGAGGTTCTCGTAGCGGTTGCGGTTGTCCGCCGGGTCCAGGCGGTCGATCAGCGGGGGGTCTTTGTAGGGGACGCTCCGGATGTAGCCGTCGGCGTCAGTCCCTTTGTTGCTGTCGACCAGGGCCCCTTTGGCCGTGGTGAACTGCGGGTTGTCCGACGACATCGCGTTGCCGACCAGGGTCATCGAACCGGCGGCGTCGAGCTGGAACTGGTCCGCCGCTTTGTTATAGAGGAAGCTCTTGATGGAGAGGCTCGCCGCGTCGTTGCCGGGGGTGACCTTGCCGGCGACAAGCAGCTTCTCGTCGAGGGCACGGTTCAGGACAAAGCTCGTCGAGCCGTAGAACTTGACGTCGGCGTTGCTGTAGAGCGAACTCAGACCGGGGACCTGGGCCCAGTCAGCGGTGCTGCCCGGCATAGACGTGGCGCCGAAGTCTTCGCCCAGAGCGTTGGGGATACGGACGTCGGTGCCTTCGTAGGTCACGCCGACGTTGGTGTTGTTGTTCCAGAACGGCGACCCAGGAAGGGTGGACGGCGCCCCGATCTCGGCGGCGCGGGTCTGCTTGTCTTTGTTCGTGATGAACATCGCCGACTCCACGATGCCGATGGACGCGAGGGCGGTCAGCTTCTTGCTGTCGGTCACCTGGGCGTCGGCCGCCTTCAGTTTGCCGACGGCGGCGGCGAGGGCGGCCGCGTCGGGCAGGCCGAGGATCTGGACAGAGTCACCGAGCAACAGGCTCGGGTCGACCCGACCGTCGGTCGTCGTCTGGCCGCTGCGGCCCACCGACTCGATGATCGTGTAGGCGCGTGCGGCGCCAGGCTGGCGCAGGCTGCCGGTCGGAGCGGCGAACGCGTCATAGTCGGACGGTGCGTAGCGCACCCGGACCAAGGCCCGGCCACGGCTGAAACTCAGCTTGGAGTAGGGCCCCAAGTAGTCGGGCCCGCCCAGATCGGTGATCTGGATCGTCGGCCGCGCGGGGTCGGGCGTCACCTGCATGTAGGTGCCGGGCCTCGTGTAGTAGGCGTCCGGGTCGCGGGTGAAGTTGCCGCTCATCGCCGGCGGGGTCGGGTCGGGCCTCCAGTCAGCGCCCAGCGCCGAGTTCAGCATCTGGCTGTGGGCGTACTCGGCCCCGGCATGGGCCAAGTCTTCGGTCACGGTGCGCTTGGCCGAACGGCTCGCGCCGCTGATGTTGCCGCTGACCACGCCCGCAAAGGCCAGGCCAAGGATCAGCAAGACCGCCAAGATGATGATCGCGATGACCAGGGTCTGGCCGGCGTGCCGCCGATGCTGAATCGGTCTCCGTCGCTGGATGTCCATGTTCCTCAAAGCGCCTTATCTCACCGCGTTGCGGACCGCCACTGTGCCACGGACCGTCACGATCTGCGGATAGGGGACTGTCGTCTGCGGATAGTTGTGGATGGTCAAGACGACCTCCATGAGTTCCGACGAGTCGTAGCTGACGGCCACGGCGTCGTTGGGCTCAGTGAATTGGAAGCGGTAGGCCACGAAAATGTTCCCCGCCGGGATCGGCTCGCCGAAGCGGCTGTTGAGCTCGATGTAGCCCGCCCGGTAGCGCTCTTGGAGCACGCCCGAGAGGAAACTTGTGAAGTTCATGACCTTGGGGTCGTAGTTCACGCCGCCGAACCCGAAGAGTCCGGCCCAGTCCGGCTCTTTGCGGTCGACGTAGTTGATCTTGTACTGGTTCGGCCCGACGGGGATCGACTCGACGTTCGGGACGCGGGTGTAGCGCACCAGCCGGCCGTAGTTGGGGCCCGGAGTCTGGTCGGGGCCGTAGACCTCGTCGCTGCCCGGCGTGACCGAGGCCCGGTGGAACCCGAAGCCGGGAGAAAGCGGTCCCATCGTGTTGCCACTGCCCCACTGCGGATACTCACCGAGATAGATCGAGCGCTTGACGCCGAACGGGCCTTCTTTGGCCGGTGCCTGCGCCGGGTTGGGCCACAGGCCTTCCCACTGGTTCCACAGACGGGCATACCGCTCGTTGATGCCGGTGAAGGTGTACCAGTCGGGGCCGGACTTGTAGAAGGCGTCGGCCGGGGTCACGGCCGGGCCGGTGTCGAGGCCAGGGTCGGCGCCCGAGCTCGGCACCCGGTTCGCCCACGCCACTGACTCGTCGGTGCCCCACTCCTGGATCGGGAAGCTCGCCAAGACCTTGCCCGAGCGCGGGTCAGGGACGACGGGCAGGAAGAGGTCGGGCGTGGTCGAGGCACCGGCCATGACCGCCTTGGTGAACGGGTATGCCGCGCCGGCCGACTTCATGCGCATGTAGGCGCCCGCGTCGAAGAAGTCACCGGTGAAGCCGCCTACCCCGCTGAGGACGAGCGACCCCGTCACGCCAGGTCGGAGGACCAGGCTGCCGACGGACGGGTCGGCGGCCGGGCGCACCGCACCGGCCGAGGCGTCGCCCGCACCCCACGTCGTCGGGACACGGCTCGGCCACAGTTGGACGGTCGCGTTGGCCCAAGAGGCGTGCTCGGTCGAGTACACGTCCGGCCCGATCTTCTGGGCGTTGTCGTTCTCTTCGCCGCTGCGCACCGCCAGCATGCCCTTGCTCGGCTCGCTGGAGACCCGGGTCGGCTGGAACCGCGCCGTGCTGGAGACCACCGGGTTGCCCGAGGCGTCGAACAGCACGCTGCCGTTGCTCTTGTTGACCTCAGGCAAGACCATGTCGTAGCGGCTGATCTCGGTGACGATCCGGGCCGCCCGAAGCCAGTTGTTGACCATCGCGCCCTTATTGGCCGGGTCATAGGGCATCGCCGTCGCGTAAGCCGGGTACGCGACCGACGGGTCCATGAAGTCGGGGTCGTCGTATCCCGGGCCGGAGGTGTTGGGGTCCGCGTCCCGGTCAAGGTCATAGAAGTAGTCGGAATTGACGACCCTCGTCGGAGTCCCGCCGATGTTCACCCACTTGTAGACGGGGACTTCGGCGCGGTAGAGGACATAGAGGTTGTCCTGGCCGCTCGTGCCCGCCAGCCATGTGCCGCCGCCCGGGTTCTTGTAGGTCACCCACGGGTTGTTGTACGGCGAGAACGGGTCGCGCAGGGCGACGAAATACCGGACCATCGTGTCGCCAGCCCCGACCGGCAGGACGGCCTGGCCTTTGGGGGCCTTCAGGGTCGGGTCGACCTTGCCGGTGTCCGGGTCGATGAACGCGGTGCCGACCCGCGCCCCGGGGTCGCCTTGGGCGGGCGGGAAGATGTCGAGCTTGCTGAACGGCAACAGCAACCGGCGGTCGGTGCGGTCCAGACCAGGCAGGTGGACGGCGCACATCCCCGCGAGATTGGTGTTGTCACGCACCGCGGCGGCGTTGTTGACCTCGCGTTGGACCCGCGCGATGAGCGTCCTCGCCTTGGACTGGGCGTCGGCAAAGCCTTGGCCCGCCCGGGTGAGGTTGAAGCTCTGGACGACGGGGACAACGATGATGGTCAGCAGGATGGCGGTGACCGCCATGACCGTGATGAGTTCGATGAGCGTGAAGGCGCGTCGTGCACGCATGTCGTTCAGTCCTTGGCCCCCGCCGCGAAGCTCTCGGTCGTGACCTTGCGCCAAGACTGCGCCCAGGTCATGAAGTTCTGGTAGTTCTGCACCTGGTCCGTGCCCAACTGGAAGGAGCTGGGGTTCCACAGGACACGGGCTTTGATCGAGGCGCCGCGCACCCGGCGGACGGAGTAGCCGTTGGTCGCGAAGTCAAATGTCAGGCCGACGGGGAGCTGGTAGTAGGCCAGCGGCACGCCGCCGATGGTCTCCCGCCCGCCGACGAGGAGGTCCTTGTCCAACAGGGGCTGGGTCGTCGAGCCGTCGGTGGCCCAGATCTCGCCGACGGTGACCTTCTGTCCGTAGTCGGCAAGCGAGAAGTACAACCGGTTGGGGGAGCCCCACCCGTTGCTGCCCCCGACGGTGCATTCGCCGGCCTTCAGGCCGCTGGGCGCGCCGGGGAACGTGACGCGGTAAGAACTCGCCGCCTTCATGACCTGGACGGCATACTCTCCCCGGGCCATGTAGAGGGCGCGGACGCTGTGCCCGGCGATGTCGACAGGGTTGTTCAGGTCGGCCGCCCACGGGTTGTCGGGGTCACCCGTCGGATAGGCGACGTAGGCCATCAGCACACCACCCCCGGCGACACTGCGGAAGTTGACCACGCCGTTGGACTTGTCGACCCAATAGCAGCTATGGGTGTCGGTCTGGCTGTTGCCGAGGATCACGCCACCGGACTCGACGTCCTGAAGGATGAAGTCCTGGCTCCCGTTGACGCCGGCAGCGTCGGGGGTCCAGAGCGACTTGTCGCCCGGGATGTCGGAGCCCAGGCCCGGGTTCGGTTTGCCGTCGGGGCCCGTGCCTGAGCGTGGCTTGATCGAGTTGACGACCAGCTTGACCGAGCCGGTCGCGGGGACCCGGAACTCGTCGCGGATGATGCGCCAGTCGAAGACGGTGTAGTCGGCCTGGGCGACGAGGGGGACGGTCGCACCGCCCGCCACGCGCACCTTGGTCAAGGACGCGTTCGGGTTGACGAGGACCGCGCCGAGGTTGGAACTCAGCACTTTGTACTGGTACGGGTTGCCGGCGTCCCAAGCGGCCGTCGTGGTGACTTCGTCATAGACGCGTTGGACGCGGACGGAGGCGAGGTCGGCGTGGACAAACCTGGCCGGATCGAACCCGCCGCCCCCGTACAGCCCTGACTTGGCGATCAGGCGCTTGAGGGAGATGACGGTGTAGGGGCCGTCGTAGACCCCGCCAGAAATCGTGTCCGGGGCGACGTAGGCGGCGTCGCCCGGCTGGGCCAAGACGATCACGTCGAACTGCCTGATCCCCGAACCGGTGTCGTAATTGAAGCTGAACGCGACGCGGTAGGTCTGGCTCAGGTAGTTACCGGTCGTGGCGCTTCGGATCGAGCTCACCCAGACTTGGTCTTCGCCGTTGAACGGCGAGGCGTCTGACTCGGTGGCGTTCTCCGCCGCGACGGTGAAGAACTGATAGTCGCGGAACCGGGTGCCCCGAGGGTTGGGGATACCGAAGTCGCGGTCGCCGTCACGGCCGACCATGTCGTTGCCGTAGACCTGGAGCAGGCCGACCCGGCCGATCCCCGTGCCCGGGTCGACGCTGTAGTAGACCGGGGCGAAAAGCAACTGCATCAGGCTACCGAACTGGGTGCCGACGACGCGGGGGGCGGGGACGGGCCGCCCTTCGCCGATGACGCGGGAGAAAAGGTTCGCGCCGCTCAGCTTCGGCCACTTGCCGGCGGCGATGCCGCCGATGATGACGTTGCCGTCGGAGTCGATCCGGCCGATGTTGTTGGCCACGTCGTCCAGCGGGGCTTTGAGGTCGTTGAAGTCCGCCCCGTTGTCAATGGAGATGAACGCGCCGCTTCCGATGAAGTTGACGGGCATGATCATTTCCGGGATCTGCTGGGACTGACCTTGGATCCGGTCGGTCTCCGACTTCGCCAGGGAGTTCGCCAGGGTGTTGCCGGCCGTGGTCTTGAGCGTGGCCAAGCCCGTCGGGAAGATCTGGACGACCGCCAAGATCCCGACCAAAAAGACCACGATCACGACCAGGAGTTCGATCAGGGTGGTACCTGAACGCTTCTTCCGGCGCATCACGACACTTGCCATACAAAAACCGTCCAATCTGCAGACCGCACCGGCTGCTTTCGTGTTCCCGTCACCGGGCCCGTCGCAGCCGCCAAGAGTTGTTGGCGAGGGCGAGCGTGTCCCAAGGACGCGCGCTCCCGCTCACGAAGAGGATGATGTCGCGGCGACCCGCGTTGGGGACGCCCGCCGACGCATAGTCGCGGAAGTAGCTGTCCCACGTGACGACGGTGTCTTCCGGAGGGTCGGAATAGCCGAGCTGGCGCGGGTCGTCGTCGGGCGCACCGACGCCGCCGCCCACCCCGATCGCGTAGTTCGTCCAAAAGCGCGTGTAGCGCAACTCGGTGCGCGAGCCCGAGCCGGGCAACGGCACCTGGGCGGCGTCGTACCCGCTCAGCGCGTAGAAGTCCAGAGGGCTGGAGTCGACCCCGCCGCACCGGGCCCCCGCCGCCACGGCGAGGACGGTGCTGTTCCAGCACACGTCACCGTCACCGGGGCCGAACGCTTGGCGCGCCCCGGCCACGTCGTCGGCGTTCGAGACGATGCCGTCACCGTTCAGGTCGAGGATCGGGGCCGAGCCGACCGCTGACTGGTCGGCCTGGGGAAAGACCGCTTTGGTCGTGACCGTCGTGCCCGAGCGGTTGTACGCCGGGGTGAACGTCTTCAGCGAGTCGACTCGCTTGGGATAGAGGTAGCCCTTCAGCCGGTCGGCCGGGATGACGTTGCCCGCCTCTGGCCCCGTCGTGTACAGGGTGACATAGCCCAGCAAGGCCGGTGGATAGCCCCCTTGGTCGGCGCGGTAAAGCTGCAATGCCGACCGGAGGTTGTTCAACGAGGCCATGTCGGAGTTTCGGTTCGCCGAGTCCTTGGCCCTCGCGTACACGGGGAAGATGATCCCGGCAAGGATCGCGATGATGGCGATCACCACCAAGAGCTCGATCAAACTGAACGCCCGCTTGCCTTTCATAGTGTCCTCTGATTCTTTGCCGCAGACTCTGACGACATCTACAGCCGATATGTTCCGCCTACTTTCCCGTGACATATTTGACATAGGCTTCCATGGCCTGCTGCAACGTGCCAGCAAAAACCATGGCGACCAACGCCCCCGCGGCCAGGTAGGGCCCGAACGGGATCATCGTCGGTTCTACCTCAGGCTGGTCCACGATCTCTTCGGTGGACCGTGGGTTTTCCTTGAACCACCACTCGTAGAGCCGGGGAAAGAACAGGCCGACGACGTCCACGCACAGCACATAGCCCAGGCCGCAAAAGAGCAACGATCCCAGCGACTCGGGTTCGTACGGCCCGTCGTCGTCTTCGTCTTCGGTCGTGGTCTCGCCGTTGGCGGCCCGCTCGGCGGCCCGCTTGGCCTCGACCTGCCGGCGGACCAAGATCATGACCACGCCGAGCACCGCACCAAGCACCACCGCGATGGCGAAACTGGCGACGGCGTTCTGCCACAGGAGCACGGCCCCGATTCCGCGGGCCATCTTTATGTCGCCATGCCCCATGGCGTCCTTTCGGAAGAGCAGCAGGCCCAAAAAGGCGATACCCCACAGCACGACGGTCCCGACCAGGGCGCCGACGACGCTTGAGGGCCATCCACCCGTCCACGCGACCGGGTCTTTCAGGGCGGCGAAGGCGACGTTCATGCCCAGGCCGACGACCAGCATCGCCGCGTTGACCTCGTCGGGGATGATGTAGTACTGCAGGTCGGTGCAGATCGCGCAGAGCAGCGCGCTGGCGAAAAGCATGTAGCCGACCGCCCAGACGACTTCGGAAGGCGAATTGTATCGCCCCATGACCAGGTGCTGGTGCCAAAGCACGGCCCAGAAAAGGCCGTTGAGCATCTCGACGACCAGATACCGGGAGCTGATCGGCGCGCCGCACTGCTTGCACTTGCCGCGCTGGATCAGCCAACTGAGGATGGGCACCATCTCGCCCCAGGACAGCTGGTTCTTGCACGAAGGGCAAAAACTGTGGGTCGGCTCGCCGATGGAGAGGCCGCGGGGCAACCGGTAAATGACGACGTTGAGGAAGCTGCCGATGGCAGCCCCGATCCAGAAGCCCAACAGGCTCGTCCATTCGGGAAACATTTGTCAACGCCCTCCGTGGCGCCCCCGCCCGCGCGAAGGATACCCGCCCTCGTAAAAATCGGAGCCCTCTGCCTGGATTCCCAGGGCAGAGGGCTCGAAGACTCCGGGCGGGCCGGGCTTTATTCGTCGCCGCCGCCGGCGGAGAGCTTCTCGATGACCTTGATGAGCGGCATGAACATCGCGATGACGATGAAGCCGACGACAAAGCCAAGGAAGACGATCAGCAACGGCTCGAGGGCCGCCGTCAACGACGACAAGGTCGCCTCGACCTCCGACTCGTAGAAGTCGGCGATCTTCTGCAGCATGTAGTCGAGCGAACCCGACTCCTCCCCGACACCGATCATGTGGACGACCATCGGCGGGAACATCTTGCTGGCTTCGAGGGGGTCGCCGATCCGGTCACCTTCCCGGATACGCGCGCGGGCGTCAAGGACCGCGTCGGCCATGATCGAGTTGCCCACCGTGCCGGCGACCGTCTCCATCGCCTGCAAGATAGGGACGCCCGACGTGAGCAGGGTGCCCATCGTGCGCGAGAACCGCGTCATGCAGACCTTGTGGTGGAGGGGGCCGAAGACCGGGACATGCAACTTGATGCGGTCCATCGTCCTCCGCCCGAACCGGGTGCTGACAAAGAGTCTATAGCCAAAGATCACCGCGATCACGACGAGGACGATCATCGGGCCGTTTCTCGTCAGGTTGTAACTCAAGTCGAGCAGGAACTTGGTCATCGCCGGGAAGTCCTCATCCTTCAGGCCGATGTCCCTAAAGAGGTTGGCGAACTGGGGCACGACCCACGTGACAAGGAAGATGACGATCGCGACGGCGGCGACCATGACCAAGATCGGGTAGGTCAGGGCCGAAGTCACCTTGCGGCGAAGGGCGACGTCCTTCTCCAAGAACTCAGAGAGTCGCTGAAGTGACTCTTCCAAGACACCGCCGATCTCGCCGGCGCGGATCAAACCGATGAACAGGTTGTTGAACGTCCGTGGATGCCGTTGCATCGACCGGCTGAGCGACTCACCGCCCTCGACCTTCTCGCCGATGTCCAACAGGATCCGTTTCAATTTGGGGTCGTCCGTCTGGCGGGAGAGCACGTCGAGGCACCGCACCAACGACACGCCGGCGTCGACCATCGTGGAGAACTGGCGGCAGAAGACGGCGAGCTTTTTGAGTTTGACCTTGCCGAAGCCGCGCGCCTTCTGCGTCGACCCCTTCTTGATCATCTGGAGCTCGACGATCTCGAGCCCCTGCTCGGTGAAGCGCTGACGTAGCCGCTCTTCCGACTCAGCTTCGGCGGTGCCCTTTTGCAGGCCACCGGTCGCATCCTTGAACGTGTAGCTATAGACGGGCATGGGTCATCTCACCTTTTCGGCTGGGCCCCTGGGGCGGCTCCCGGAGTGGGGCCTCCCAGGTTGATCATCTTCTTCAATTCTTCGACGTTCATGCAACGGGTCAGAGCCTCTTCCAGGGTGATCAACCCCTTCATGTACAGGTCGCGCAGACACTGGTCCATCGTGACGTTGCCGGCGGCGGCGCTGGTCTGGATGATCGACGGGATCTGGTGGGTCTTGTTCTCGCGGATCAGGTTCCTGACGGCGGGAGTGGCCACCATGATCTCGTTGGCGGGTATCCGACCCGGGCCAGACGCCCTCGGGAGCAGTTGCTGGGAAATGATCGCAATGATATTGTTGGACAACTGCACCCGGATCTGCTCCTGCTGTCCGGGGGGGAAGACGTCGATGATACGGTCGATGGACTCGGCCGCGTTGTTGGTGTGCAGGGTCGCGAAGACCAAGTGGCCGGTTTCCGCGGCGGTGATGGCCAAGGCGATCGTCTCCATGTCCCGCATCTCACCGACCAGCAGGATGTCGGGGTCTTCGCGAAGGCTCGCGCGCAGTGCGTTCGTAAAGCTGAGCGTGTCGCCGCCTAGTTCGCGCTGGTTGATGACGCACTGCTTGTGCTGGTGGAGGTACTCGATCGGGTCTTCGATCGTGATGATGTGGTGGGAAAAGTTCGTGTTGATATGGTTGATCATCGCGGCGAGCGACGTCGATTTGCCCGAGCCGGTCGGGCCGGTGACCAAGATCAATCCACGGGGCTTCTCGGAAAGTTGTTTGAGGATGGGAGGAAGGTTCAGCTCCTCGACGGTCGGGATGCGGCTGGAGATCAGACGGAACGCCGCGGCGCAGGCGCCGCGGTCACGGTACATGTTGACGCGGAAACGGGCCCGGCGCGGCAACTGGTAGCTGAAGTCCAGTTCCTTCGTCTGCTCGAACCGCGTCACCTGGTCGTCGCTGATGATCTCGTACATCATCCGCTGGACCTGTTGGGGGGTGAACCTCTCGTAGTTGAGGCGTTTGAGCTTGCCGTCCTCGCGGATGACCGGCTCGCTTTGGGCGCACACGTGCAAGTCGCTGCAGTTCCGGTCGACGACCACGTGGAGAAGCTCGTCGATGTGCAGGTCTTCGAGCGACTTAGGCTGCCCTGCCCGGGTCGGCTCCTCGGTCGGGGGGGTTGCCGTCGGTTGCACCGGCGGCGCGGACATGTTCGGATTCTGCATGGGCGTGTGGTCTCTACTTGAATGCAAGCTCAACGCTGAAGGCGATGCCTCATTCTACCAAAGCACCGCCGGAAGTGGGCACATCCACGTCCGACGGCGCGTCAACTACGGTTAGAAGCCTGCGGTGAAGACGACGCGCATGACTTCGTCGGGCGTCGTGACCCCGGCAAGGACCTTCTCAAGGCCGTCCTCGCGGAGTTCCTTCATGCCGTTGGCTTTGGCGGCAGACTTGATGTCGTTCAGGGCGGCGCGGCGGACGACCAACTCGGCGATCTCCGCGTTCATGACCATCAGTTCGTGGAAGCCGGTGCGGCCTCGGAAACCGGTCTGACGGTTGTCCTCGTGCGGGACGCCTCGGTACAGGGTGATCTGCTCGTCCGGGTCCGTGACGGGGAAGCCGAAGCGACGCAACTCGATGGCGCGCACGGTGAACGGTTCCTTGTGGTCCTTGTCGATCTGACGTCCCAAGCGTTGGGCGAGGATGCCGATGACGGTGGCCGCGATCAGGTAGGGCTCGACGCCCATGTCGATCATACGGATCGTGGCGGACGGCGCGTCGTTGGTGTGCAGCGTGGACAAGACCAAGTGGCCCGTCAGGGACGCCTCGATGGCGATCTCGGCCGTCTCAAGGTCGCGCATCTCGCCGACCATGATGATGTCGGGGTCTTGCCGGAGAAAGGCGCGGAGGGCGGTGCCGAAGGTCAGGCCGGCCTTCTTGTTCACGCCGACCTGGGCGATACCGCCGAGTTGGTACTCGATGGGGTCTTCAACCGTGATGATGTTCCGCTCGATCGAGTTGAGCATGTGCAAGACCGAGTACTGCGTCGTGGTCTTGCCCGAACCCGTCGGGCCGGTGCACAGGAACATGCCGTTAGGCTGGCTGATCAGTTCCTCGATCTTGGCCTGGTTCTCGGCGGTGAAGCCGAGCTTGGTCAGACCGATCATCGCGTTCCCCTTGTCGAGGATACGCATGACGATCTTTTCGCCGAACGGCGTGGGGATCGAACTGACGCGGAGGTCGAACTCCTTGCCCTGGTGGCGCACCTCGATACGGCCGTCCTGAGGAACCCGCCGCTCGGCGATGTTCATCTCCGCCATGATCTTGAGGCGGCTGATGAGTGGCGCCTGCAGGTTCTTGGGGATCGTCATCGCCTCCATCAAGACACCGTCGATGCGGTACCGGACGCGGACACCGCGCTGCTGGGGCTCGACGTGGATGTCCGAGGCGCGGTCGAGGATCGCCTGCTGGATGACGGCGTTGGCCAGCTTGATGATCGGGGCTTGGTCGGCCAAGTCCTCGTCGCTCTTGTCGTCGGCGACGACGGAGGTGTCGGCGTCGCGGATGACCTGGGCGGCGGCGATCGCGCCGCGGATGTCGGCCGTCATGACCGTCCGTTCGGCCGCATTGTTGCCGCCGCCCGCTGCGGTCGCGGCAACCGGGGCGCCGGTCGCGCCACCTTCGGGGTAGTACTTGCGGATCGCGTCGTCCAACGCGCCCGGCACAGCCAAGACGGGCCGGACCAAGCAGCCGCTGGCAAAGCGGACCGCGTCCATCGCCTCCAGGTTGGCCGTGTTGGCCATGGCGAGCCACAGGGTCGTGCCGTCCTTTTTGACCGGAAGCACCTTGTGCTGACGCACGATCCGGTCGGGCACCACGTTGATCGCGCTGCTCTCGACCGAGACGTTGTCCAGATCGACGAACGCCTCGCCGGTCTCCTGCGCCCGGGCTTTGAAAATCTCGCGCTCACCGACCATCCCCAGGTCCATCAGCACGCGCCCCAAGTCGGGGTTGTTAGTTTGTTTTTGTACCTGCTGGGCCTCCGCCAGTTGCTCGGGCTTCAAAAAGCCGTTCTGCACCAGGAACTGCTCCATCGGTACGCGTTTCAATGCCATACGTTCAAACCTCGACCAAGCCCCGGGATGACCGGGGGCGCCATGCGCCAGTCAGGCCTATTGTAGTCCTTTCGTCCATAAAAGGGGAAGGGGCAAGACATTTCTTGACGGTCCAGACACGCGCGGGTTTCGCTCCGCTTCGCCCGGTGCGGCACCCGCGTTCCCGGGCCTCGCGCGGGCGGTCCGGGTATCTCTAGCCTCACTTTGCCGACCCTTCCCCTCGTCCGCGACTCTCTGGCCACCATCCTCTCCGAGGCCCGTCGCCGTCTGGTGGAAAAAGGCGCCCTCCCCGCCGCCGTGCTTGACCAAGCGGTTGATATCGACGTTCCCAAGCAGGCGGGGTACGGCGACTTTATGACGAACTTTGCCCTTGTGGCGGCCAAGTCGGCCGGCATGGGCCCGCGTGCCGTCGCCGAGGCCCTGGCCGGAGAACTGGGGGGAGACGCCGCCTTCGAGTCCGTCGAAGTCGCCGGGCCTGGGTTCGTGAACCTCACCCTCGCCCCCGGATGGGCCGCGGGCCACCTCTCCGCCGTCCAGTCGAAAGACTTCGCGCGGTCGACGGCGGCCGCGCCAAAGAAGATCAACGTCGAGTTCGTCTCGGTGAACCCCAACGGGCCGATCACGGTCGGTTCGGGCCGGGGCGCCGCCTACGGGTCGACACTCTGCAACGTCCTCGCCGCCGCCGGGCACACCGTCCACCGCGAGTACTACGTGAACGACGGTGTCAACAGCGAGCAGATGCGGCTCTTCGCCGAGTCCGTGCGCAGCTTTGTGGAGGGGACGCCCTTCCCAGAGAAGGGATACAAGGGCGACTACGTCCAAGAAGTCGCCGACCGCATTGCCGCCGGTGGGCGTCCGGAGGTGTTTCGACCGAGAAGCCAGGGCTACTTGGGCCACGGTTCCGGGGAAGGCGTCAGCCTGGGCGACGGCGAAGACTGGATGCGCCGACACTGTGAGGACTTGATGGTCGACGCCCAGATGCAGGCGTTGACCACGTTCGGGGTCACCTTTGACGTCTGGTTCAGCGAGCAGTCCCTCCATGACGCCGGCGTCGTCCAGACCGAGCTCGACACCCTCCGCGACGGCGGCGCGGCCGATGACCAGCCGTACCGGCTCAAGCTGAAGTTCGCCAAGGGCGGCAAGGTCGTCGACGTCGAGAAGGAAGACCAAGAGACGATCCTGGTCGAGACCGAGGACGAGGAGTTCGCCACCACCGGCGACAGCCCGACGGTCTGGCTCCGCAGCACCAAGTTCGGCGACGACATGGACCGTGTCCTCCGCCGCAAGGACGGCCGGCTCACCTACATCGCCAGCGACGTCGCCTACCACAAGGACAAGTTCAACCGTCCGGAGCACGCCGACAAGTTGGTCACCGTCCTCGGGCCCGACCACCACGGCTACATCGGCCGCCTGACCGCCGTCGTCGCCGCCATGCTCCTGGCCGACGGCCAGGTCAAGGTCGAGCCAAGCGGCGAGCCCCTCAGCGACATCGACGCCCAAATCTTCGCCTCGGCCGAAGAACGCGACCGGTGCCGGGCCGCCACGGCTCTGGCACGTGAAAAGCTGGACGTCCAGATCTTCCAGATCGTCCGCTTTGTCAAGGACGGCAAGCCTGCGCCGATGCGCAAACGCGACGGCAACATCTACGCCCTCATCGACCTGGTCAACGAGATCGGTGAGAAAGCCCGCCCGAGCGGGACGCGGGAGGAGAAGCAGGCCGCCGGAAGCGACGTCGCCCGGTTCTTCTATCTGATGCGGCACCACGACACGGCGATGGACTTCGACCTCGACCTGGCTGAGAAGCAGAGCGACGAGAACCCCGTCTTTTACGCCCAGTACGCCCACGCCCGCATCTGCAGTGTCCTGGACAAGGCCGCCAAAGCCGGCTTTGCCGCTGAAGTCCCCTTCGGACATGACGACCCGCTCTGGGCGTTGCTCACCGAGCACAAGGAGAAGGCCCTTGCCCTCAAGGCCCTCGACTTGCGCTACGAGGTCGCCCGGTGTGCCGAGGACTATGCGGTGAACCGGCTGACCACCTACGCGGTCGAGCTCGCCCGCACCTACCACGCCTTCTACGACGCTTGCCGCGTCGTCCAGCCCGACCAGCCTGAACTGTCGCGGGCCCGGGTGGCCCTCTGCGCCGCGACCCGGTCGGCGCTCCAAGCCGTGTTCGGTCTGCTGGGTATCGGCTCGCCGGAGCGGATGGAACGCGACCCTGGGGCCACGGAATAGCTACAGGGCCATGTCGGACGAGTGTCCGGGGAACAATTTGGCGGTGGGGTCGACCATCATCTTGGCCAGGCAGACCGCCGTGGCCGCCTCGCCGACACCGGTCGCGATCAGCTTGATCTTGCCCTCATAAGTGCAGACGTCGCCGACGGCGAAGACTCCGGGCAAGCCGGTCTGGTAGCAATGGTCGACGACGATCTGGTTCTTTTCGATCGTGAAGCCCCAGTCCTTGAGCGGGCCGAGGGACGACTTGAACCCGATGTTGACCACGACGGCGTCAGCCTCGTGATGGACTTCCTCCTTGGTCTGGGTGTCGACGAGGGTCACGCCGGACAGCGCACCGTCACCATGGAGCAAGTGCACGGCCTTCCACAAGTGGAACGGGACCCCGAGCTGCGACACCTGGCCGACCGTCTCCTCGTGCGCTTTGAAGACATCCCGGCGATGGACCAGGCCGACCGACGACGCCACGGGGTGGAGTTCCTTGGCCCAGTCGAATGCCGAGTCGCCGCCCCCGACGATAAGCACCTTTTTGCCTGCGAACCACGACTTGTCCCTGACGCCGTACCACAGCCCCCGGCCGTGGAACTCGTCCTCTCGGTCGACCCCCAACCGCGTCGGGGTGAACGCCCCCGCCCCGGCGGCGACGACCAATGTCTTGGTCGGGTAGCGGTCACCGTCCTTACCCACGACAGCCCAGCCCTCGCCGTCCCGTTCGAGACCGCTGGCGGTCTCCCCGGTCACGACTTCGGCGCCAAACCTTAACCCTTGCTCGACCATCGCCGACGCCAGGTCTTTGGCCAAGACTTGGGGGAATCCGGGCATGTCATAGACGCTCTTCTCCGGATACAGGGCGGTGAGTTGGCCACCCAGTTCGGGCAAGGAGTCGATGATCCTCACCGACATGCCACGCATACCGGCGTAGAACGCGGCGAAGAGTCCGACCGGCCCTCCGCCGATGACCGTCAAATCGACCTGGGTGAATGCCATGGCGCGGCCTGATTGTGGGGCTTCGCGGGGTGAGTCCCCGGGCCGGACAGTACACTGGGTCCCACGTGCAAGAGTTCGACGTCGTGGTCGTGGGAGCCGGACACGCCGGAATCGAGGCGTGCCTCGCCTCGGCGCGCCTCGGCCTCCGCACCGCCTGCGTCACCCTCCGGCTGGACCGGGCCGGCCACCTGCCGTGCAACTGCAGCGTGGGCGGCCCGGCCAAAGGGCACATCGCCCGCGAGGTCGACGCCCTCGGTGGGCAGATGGCCGTCACCACCGACCACACCCTGACCCACATCCGCCGGGTCGGCACGGGCAAGGGCCCGGCGGTCCAGACTGTCCGCGCCCAGGTCTGCAAACGCGACTACCCGCTGTTCATGCAAGACGTCTTGCGACGCCAGCCGGGCCTGACCCTCGTCGAGGCGGAATGCCAGACCGTCGTGGCCGAAGGCGGCCGGGTCACCGGGATCGTCGTGGGAGGTGGGCACGTGCGGGCCAAAGCTGTCGTCCTGACGACGGGCACGTTCCTTAACGGGCTCTGCCACCAGGGTCACGAGAAAACCGTCGCCGCCCGCCACGGCGACCAAGCCGTCCAGGGTCTCTCGCGGTTCCTCACCGAACACGGTGTGCGCCTCCGCCGTTTCAAGACCGGGACGACACCTCGGGTCAAACTGTCTTCCCTGCGGTTGGACGCCACCCAGGTCATGCCCAGCGAACCCGAGGCGGGCCCGCTGAGCTTCCTGCACGACCGTCCCTTCCCTCGGCGCGCCCTGCTCCCCACCTGGCAGACCCATACAAACGAGGCGACCCACGCGGTCCTTCGTGACAACCTCGGACGCAGCGCGATGTTCGGCGGCCAGATCGAAGGCGTCGGCCCGCGCTATTGCCCGAGCGTCGAAGACAAGGTCGTCCGGTTCGCCGACAAGGACTCTCACCCGGTGTTCTTGGAGCAAGAGGAGTGGGACGACGAGTCGGTCTATGTCCAAGGGTTCTCGACGTCGATGCCGGCGGACGTGCAGTTGGCTGCCCTCCACACTATTCCCGGCCTAGAGTCCGTGGAGATGATCCGGCCGGGATACGCCGTCGAGTACGACATGGCCGACCCCACCCAACTCTTCCCCACTCTGATGTCGAAGCAGCTGGAAGGTCTCTTCTTAGCCGGCCAGCTTAACGGCACGAGCGGCTATGAGGAGGCCGCTGGCCAAGGAATCGTGGCCGGGGTGAACGCAGCCCGCTATGCCACCGGGCAGGAGCCGGTCGTCCTCACGCGCGAGCAGAGCTTCATCGGGGTCATGCTCGACGACCTGGTGACCAAGGGGGTCGAAGACCCCTACCGGATGCTCACCGCCCGGGCCGAGCACCGCCTCTTGCTCCGGCATGACAACGCCGACCAACGGCTCACCCCCCTTGCCGCTGAGATCGGACTCGCGACCGACGACCGCAAGAGGCGCCTGGAGGCGAAGATGGCGCTGGTGGAGCGGGGCATGGCCGCCTTGGAAGGATGCGTGTTCCTCCCTGCCCACCGGGACGCGATGGAAAGGCTGGAGATCGCCCCGACCGCCAACCGGGCCAGCGCCTATGACCTGCTCAAGCGGCCTGGGGTCACCCTCGACCTCGTCACCGAGGCCGCCCACCTGGCCGGGCTTACTCTCGATGACCTCCCCCCCTCAGACCCCGAGAACCCAGGGGCACCGCACCACGCGGCCCGCGAGCAGATCGCGATCATGGCGGTCTACGACGGGTACCTGCGGCGTCAGGACGAGGAGGTCGCCGCGGCGAAGCGGCTCGAAGGGCTGGCGGTGCCCGCTGACTTCGACTTCCACGCCCTGGCCGGGCTCAGCTATGAGTCGCGCGAAAAGCTCAGCCGGGTACGGCCGCTGACCGTCGGTCAGGCAAGCCGGGTCCCGGGAGTGCGGCCGGCGGACATCGCGCTCCTTATCGGCCACCTGCAAGCCCGTTCAAAGACCGGTCGGGCCGTGCCGGGCGTACGGTCCCCGTCTGGCCCGGAATAGCCGTCCCCCCTCCACCTCGCGAGAACCCACCAGAGCCCGTCACGTTGCGCCAGTCGTAGTACTGCACGTTGTGGCCCGTCGTGTTGACGACGACGAGGAGCCCGAACGGGTACTTCGTGCCAAGCTGGGCGGAGGTCACCGCGACGCCGCTTGCCGTGTCGGCCATCGTCTTGACGACAGAGAGGACTTCGCCTTGCTTGCCGGTCCGGCGGTGAAGGTGCAGTTCCGACCCACCCGGCAGACTGTCCACGGCGACGATGAAACCGTCCGACTTGGGTTGGGCATACACCGCCAGTGCCGACCGTGCCCCTTTGAACCCGTCCGCGCCGAACACGGCTTGTTGGTCGCCGGCCTTCTTGGCGTCGGGGTCGGCCGGATAACGGCGGAGGTTCTTGCGCTCGTCGGCGTAGTAGACGGCGCCTTCGGCGTCGTCGACCGAGACCGCGGTGACCTCGCCGTCCTTCGTCGGAGTCCTGCCGCTGAACTGCCCGAAGGTGCGGACAAACTTGGCGTCCACCTTCCCCTCGTTGGCGACGAGCCGATACTGGCCGAGATAGCCCTCGGCCGGGCCAGCCCGGCGGCTGACAATCGCGTAGAGGGCACCGTCGGCAGGCCGACGGTAAATGTCAACGCTCGTCGGCTCGGCCTGCAGCCCCTTGGCGTCACCAAAGACGGTCGTCGAACCGGTCACATCGACGAGCTTGCCGCTCTCTGCGTCGCGGCGATAGACGAGGAGGCGGCTCTTCTTGCTCTCCGCGACGACGACAAGGTCGGTTTCCCCACTGCCCAGCTTCACCCCTTGCTCGACGGCGACCCCGACCGGGCCGGCCAAGCCCTTGCTCCGCTGGACCAACTTGCCCTCCAGGTCGTAGGCGTTGAGAGACCCGTCCTTCTCGTCGCGGTCGGTGACAAGGACAAGCGACTTCTCGACGTCTTTAATGTCACCGAGGATAGCGACGGCGGCGACTTGGTGGGCGACGCCTTCTGTCGACACGAGAGGCTGGACGAGCGTTCCCGATGCGACCGGCGCACTGTAACCGGTGGACGAAGCTGGGGCATAGGCCGGTTGCAACGGGTTCTGCCCCTCGCCGGCGCAACCGCCGACGGCCACGCTCGTCGCCGCGACCACGATCCACCACCTCATGTTTGTCATTGTGCCTGCTTGTTGGACGCACTGGATGGGGAAAAGGATCGCCGCTACATCAACTCCAGCAACACGTCCGCGAACGTCGGCTCTTTGACGACCACCGCCCTCACCGAGCCGTACCCTTCGGTCAACAGGCGGGCGGCCAGCGCCTGGCCGTCGTGAGCGGCCAGGTGAAGACCGTCCGGTGTCTTGTGGACCGTGAGCATGAACGGGTCGGCCATGCTCAGGGCGGTGCTGGGGTCGGAGGTCGTCACCGTCACCTCGCTCGGACGCCCCCGGCGCACCAAGTCGGCGACGGGGCCCGCATAGACGGCCTCGCTGTCGCGCAGGACCACCACCGAACCGAGCCGTTCGGCAAGCCAGAGGTCGTTCGTCACGATGACAAAGCACCGTCCCTGGCGGGACAACTCGGCAAAGGCCAGCAGGGCATGGTCGGCGGCCCAGGGGTCGAGGAGGTCGAGAAGTCCGTCGATGACGACGACCGCCGCCGGAGTCAGCAGGCAGGGGAGAAGGTCGCAGGCGACCGCCATCCCGACCGGAAGCTTTGCGACCAGGGCGTCTCGGTCGTCCCAGAGGCCGAGGGAGGTCAGGGCCTCGGCGCATTGGCCTTCGTCGCGGCCGACGGCCTTTTGGGCCAGAGTCAAGGGCGTCGCCCGGCGGTTGTGCCCTCCGTGCCAAGAGTCGACCACCGGGCCTGCCCGAAGCACGCTGCCCCCGTGAGGTTTGGCCCGGCCCAAAAGGCACTCGACAAAGTGGGTTTTGCCCGAGCCGGACGGCCCGACCACCGCAAGTTGCTCGCCCGACCCGAGTTCCATCGAAAGGCTCCGCCGACCTTCGGCGAGCACCAGGGACTCGAGCGCCAGGACGACCGCCACCGGCTCAGACCACCGTCAGTTCACGCGGGTACCGGGTCAGGACCACGGGGCCGCCCGCCGTGACATGGACGTCGTCCTCGATCCGCACCCCGCCGAAGCCGTCGATGTACACCCCCGGTTCCACCGTGTAGACGTTGCCCTCGCCGACCGTGAACGTCGACGCTTGGCTCAGGGACCCGGGATCGTGGACGGCACGGCCCAGCCCATGGCCCAAGCCGTGGGTGAAGTACTCACCCAACCCGCGAGACGTCAGCAGGTCGCGGGCGACCGAGTCGACCGCCTTACCGGTGTTGCCGGGAACAAGGGCTTTGGTGGCCTCCAAGAGCGAGTCCAAAACGGCTTGATAGACCTCCTTGTGGCGGTCAGTGGCCTCGCCGATGACAAACGTCCGGGTGATGTCGCTGCTGTACCCGTCCAACCAGCACCCCCAGTCAATCGTGACGAAATCGCCCATTTGCAGGACACGGTCGCTGACCTTGGCGTGGGGCTTGG
Source organism: Fimbriimonadaceae bacterium (assembly GCA_019638795.1). NCBI lineage: Bacteria > Bacillati > Armatimonadota > Fimbriimonadia > Fimbriimonadales > Fimbriimonadaceae > Fimbriimonadaceae bacterium. The sequence goes on from JAHBTB010000005.1 coordinate 99,461, forward strand.
CACTGTTCGGGCCGCTGGCGACGATCGGGCCGAAGCTGGCCATGGTGCCCTGACGCTCGAAGTAGAACCGGATGTCCATCGCGATCTCGCGTTCGGAGACGCCGGGCTGGAGAAGCCGGGCAGAATGCTCCAGGCAGGCTTCGGAAAGTCGGCAAGCTTCGACGATCTTGGCGACCTCCCAGTCCTCCTTCACCATGCGCAAGGGGTGGACGGCGTCCTTCGTCTCCACGAACTCGACGGAGGGGTGGGCGTCACGGAGCCTCCTTGCCGAGGCGCAGGTCGTCGAGTCCTCGAAGCCGATCGTTTTGACGCCGACGTCCGCAAAGACCTTGGCCAAGCACCCGTCCAGCGTCATCGGCGGCTTGTAAATGACGATCTCGAACCCCTTGACCTCTTCATGGGCTTGGGTGTCGTACCGGCCGTCGGTGACAAAGACCGCGCGACCCGGGGTCAAGACAACGAACCCCGACGACCCGGTGAAACCGGTCAGCCACTGGACGTTGGTGATGTCGGAGACGAACAGGGCGGGCAGTCCGAGGGTGCCCAACCGGTCGGTGAGTCTGGACAAGGAGCTCATGGGTTCACACTTTCTGCCGCGCGCAGGGCCCGTAGGGCGAGGACGTAGCCCTGGTCACCAAGGCCGACGATCTGGCCGACGGTGATCGGGGCGATGACGCTGTGGCGACGGAACTCTTCTCGGGCGTGGACGTTGGAGAGGTGCACCTCGATGACGGGCAACCTCACGCTGACCAGGGCGTCACGCAAGGCGTAGGAGTAGTGGGTCAACGCGCCCGGGTTGATGATGATGGCGTTGGCCCACTTCCGGTGCTCCTGGATCGTGTCGATCAGCACGCCCTCATGGTTTGACTGGAGGATCCTGACGTCGATGGACAGTTCGCCTGCGACACGCTGGATGTCCGCGTCGATATCGGCGATCGGTTTCTTGCCGTAGAGCTCGGGCTCCCGGAACCCGGTCATGTTAAGGTTGGGGCCGTGCAGCACGAGCACGTTCAGGGTCGTCGTCATCAGGGGTTTCCTTCTTCGGGCAAGCTGGCCTCTTCGACGAGCAGGTGGGGGATGCCGTCGACGACCGGGTAGCGTCGGCCGCACGTGGTGCACACCAGGGCGTCGCCCGCATCTGTCAGCTTGGGTCGGTCCGGGCAGGCCGGGCACGCCAGGAGGTCCAAGAACGACGCCTCGATCATCGGCCGACCTCGTTGTAGACGTCCAAGGTGAGGCGGGCGGTCTTGCCCCAGTCATAGTGGGCCAAGCGCTCCTGGCCTCGCGCGCGCATGGCGGCGAGATTACTCGAATCGGCCAAGAGACTCGTGACCGCGCCAGCCCACTCGGCCGGGTCGTAGCCAGACGTCACATGGGCGGCCCCGCCCGCCACCTCGCTGGCCGCACCCGCAGGCCCACAGACGACCGGGCAACCGCATGCGAACGCCTCAAGGATCGGGATGCCGAACCCTTCGTGAAGGCTCGTCAAGAGGAAGAGTTCTGCGCCGGAATAGAGGCGTGACAGGTCTTGGTCGCTGACATAGCCCGTGTAGACGACCCCCGGACACTGCTCCTCGTCACCCCAGCCCGGTTGCCCGGCGACGACCAAGCTCAGGCCATAGTCCGACGGGAGGCGCCTGAACGCCTCGACCGCCAAGCGGAGGTTCTTTCTGGGCCAACGGGTCCCCAGGGCCAAGAGGTACCGTCCGACGCCCACGTTCTCCTTGGCCCATGCCCGCGCGGACCCGGGCGGCACGGGGGTGATGTTGTCGCCGAGCGCGTTTGGCGTGACGACGATTTTTTGCCGGGTGCCTGGGATAAGCCGGGCGATTTCTTCCTTCGACGTCTCCGAGACGGTCAAGACCTTACGGGCACGGCGGCACGAGGCGGGCACCTGCCACTGCAGCAAGATCCTGTCCTTGGGCTTGAACCAGTCCGGCTCGATCAGGAACGACACGTCATGGACGGTCGTCACGCCCCGTTTGTAGGCAAGGGGGCTCAAGGTGTACTGGGTGTGGACCACCTGCGCCCCGGCCCGCCGCGCGGCAAGGGGAAACTTCACCAGGCTCCACCACCGCGACGGCCCTTCCAGGTGGACCCACCGGAACTTGCCGCCCTCGGGAATCCATTCGGGCCTCGGTGCGTTGGAGTAGAGCAGGAACGTGGCGTCCGACTCGATCGTGGCCAGGCCGCGCAAGAGACCCCGCCAATAACTGGTGTCACCCGTGTTACGGGTCGTGGCCAGGCGGGCGTCAATGGCGACGGTCAAGGCTGACATCGGGGACCGGCGTCCGGCCCGGGGCCGTCGCCGAGGCTACAATACCAGGCGGCCCGGCCTGAGCGATGGACCGACCAACCGGAGAACTTATGCGAAAGAAACAGTCCCCCGTGATGCTGATCGTGCTGGGCGCCGTCATCCTGGTAGGCATCGGATTGACGAACAGCACGGACATCTGGGCCAAGATCTTCACCCCGCCGCCACCTCAAAAAGACGAGAAGGCCTCAGACGCCCAGAAGGTGGACACGAAGAGCATGGTCATGAAGGACGTGGGCAAGTCAAAGGACAAGTCCAAGATCGACCCCGAGAACCCGCCGGTCGTCTCGGGCATCCCCGAAGAGCCCTCGATCTTCCAGCCCAAGTTCAAGCGGTTCGAACCCTCTCCCAACGAGTCGTCGACGACCTCGCAATGGTACGACAGCCAGAGCCAGGAGCAGGTCCGCAAGGCGGAGCTCGACAAGAAGCGCGGCTACTGAACTAGGGCGCGACGACGGGCCTCGGCCCGTACGGGGTGTCGGTCGTCATGACCGGCACCCCGTACGCTTGCTCAAGCACAGGCGCCGCCAAGGCCGTCGACGCGGGTCCGTAGGCCAAGACCGCACCTTGACCAAGCACCAGAGCGTCGTCGGCGTAGTCGAGGGCCCATCCGACGTCGTGGACGGCGGCGACGACGGCGATCCCCTGGCTGACCGCCGCCCGGGCGAGCCGCCCCACCGCGCGTTGGTGACGCCAGTCCAGATGGGTCGTGGGTTCGTCGAGCAAGAGGACACGCGGTTCCTGGGCCAGGGCCCGGGCCACGGCGACCCGCTGGGCCTCGCCTCCACTGACTTGGTCGAGCCTCTTCTCGGCGAGATGCAGGCAGTCCGTCTGCTCCATCGCCCGCCGGGCGACCTCGTGGTCTTGTTCCGTCTCAATGACGCCGGGGCTGTGGGCGAACCGCCCGGCCAAGACCGCCTCGCGGACGGTGAAACCGAAGGAGGGCGGGCTGACCTGAGGCACGAGGGCGACCACCCTGGCCAAAGCACGGCGGTCATATGCGGCGATGTCCCGACCGTCGACCACGACCGTGCCGGCGAGCGGGGGCAGTTGGCGCGCGAGGGTGAACAGCAGGGTGCTCTTCCCCGAGCCGTTCTCCCCGACGACGGCGAGGAACCGGCCCTTGGCCAGGGCGAACGAGACGCCGGAGACACAGGCCCTTCCGTTCCGGCCCACCGCGAGCCCCGACACCTCGACGGCGTAGTCAGGCAAGGTCTTCTCCGACCAGCCCGCTGGTGAACGCGCGGAACATGCCGGCGTAGGCCCCGTCGGCCTGCATGAGTCGGTCGTGGGTACCCGTCTCCAAGACTTGGCCCCGCCGGAGCACGACGATCTGGTCGGCCCGCGCCGCGGTCGTCAGCCGGTGGGCGATGAACAGGGTCGTCCGGCTCCGCATCGCCTCGTCCAGGGCGCTTGTCACCGCCTGCTCGCTGTGGGCGTCGAGGTTGCTCGTCGCCTCGTCGAGGAGCAGAATCTGGGGGTCGCGCACCAGCGCGCGGGCGATGGCGAGTCGTTGTCCTTCGCCGCCGCTGACCCCGACCCCCCGCTCCCCGAGGTTGCTGTCCAAGCCTCCAGCGTCGAGGTCGACGAACGACTCGGCATGGGCGGCCTGGACGGCCTTGGCCAGTGCGCCGTCGCTCGCATCGGGCGCACCCAAGCGCAAGTTCTCCGCCACCGTCCCGGCAAAGAGGAACGTCTGTTGCGGCACGACCCCGATAAGCGCCCGGTACCAAGCCCCCTTGAGGGTGCGGATGTCCCTGCCGTCGAGGAGGATCTGACCCTCGGTCGGGTCATAGAACCTGAGCAACAAGTCTGCGACGGTGCTCTTGCCCGCTCCGCTCGGCCCCACCAACGCCAGCGAGGTGCCCGCCTCGATCGTGAAGCTCACCCGGTCTAGTGCCTTGGTGCCGTCGGGGTACGTGAAGCTCACGTCACGGAACTCGATCTTGCCCGTGACCGAAGCCGGGGTGACCGCCTCGGCATGGTCGTTGGTCGTCTCCTCGATGTCGAGGACCTCGTCGTAGATGCGGTCGGTCGCCGCCGAAAGCTGGGCAAAGGTCTGCTTGAGGTTTCCGACGCTTTTGAAGCCTTGGTTGATGACGTCCAGCATCACGATGAAGCCGGCGAGGTCTTCGATCTGGAGGGCGTCCCGCGAGACGAGCAACCCACAGACGAGGACGACCGCGGCGATGGCCACGGCCCCAAGGAACTCGACCAGGGGCCGCAGGGTGGCGGTCACCCGCGCCGAGTGGTTCTGACTGGCGACACTTGTCTCGACGAGGCGGGCGAACCGGCCGTCGACCCGACCTTCGGCCCCGAACGCCTTGATGACCCGGACTCCGGCCAGGGTCTCCTGCATCGTCGCCGTCATCGTGGCCAAGTCGGCCTGGACCTGGGCGTGGACCACCTTCATCTTCCGGCTGTTCCGCTGGATCGCCCAGGCCATGACCGGCATCACTGCCATGGCGGCAAGGGCCAGGTACGGCTGGAGGATGAAGACGGCGACGACGCCGGTGAGGATCTTGACCGGGCCGTCGATGCTCTCGCGCACCGCTCCGATCGCGCCCGCGTACACGTTGATGTCGTTGGTCAGGACGCTCTGGACCGCGCCAGCCTTCTTGTCGTTGAAGTAGCTGATCGGAAGGCGCAGCAGTTTGGTAAAGACCCGCTTCCGGAGTTCGGCGGTCGTCCGGTTGCTCGCGACCCCAAGCAGATACAACTGGGCACGCGCCAAAAAGTACCGGACGCCAAACAGGCCGACGACCGCCGCGCTGGTCCACAGCAGCCGGGGGACGTCGTGGTCGGTCACCGCACGGACGACACTCTTGATGATCGCCGCGTACGCTCCGAGCATCGCGGCGGCCAGGCCAGAGCAGACGAGGCCGGCCAGGACCAGGCGGCGTTGGCCAAGGATCTCCTGCCAGACACGCTTGTCGACAAACCGGCCCAGCCAGCGGAGCATCAGAACTCCGCGTGGCCCGGCGTCCGGGCAAAGGGGATGACGTCGCGGATGTTCTTCATCCCAGTGAGATACATCACCAGCCGCTCAAACCCCAGTCCAAACCCACTGTGGGGGGCCGAACCGTAGCGACGGAGGTCGAGATACCACCAATAAGCCTCGACGGGGAGGCCAAGTTCCTTGATCCTCGCCTCCAGCACGTCGAGCCTCTCTTCACGCTGCGAGCCGCCGATCAACTCGCCGATGCGCGGCACGAGGACGTCCATGGCCCGGACGGTCTTGCCGTCCTCGTTCTGCCGCATGTAAAAGGCCTTGATCTCCTTGGGGTAGTCGGTCAGGATGACCGGCCGGCCGACCTTGGTTTCGGTCAGCCATCGCTCGTGCTCACTCTGCAGGTCACTGCCCCAAGAGGTCGGATACTCAAAATTCTCGCCGCTGTTCTCCAAGAGCTTGACCGCCTCGGTGTAAGTCATCCGCTCGAACTGTGACTCGACGACATGGCGCAAGGTGTCCAGCAGGGTCGGTTCGACGCGCTGGTTGAAAAACTCAAGGTCCGAAGTGCAGTGCTCCAAGGAGTCCGCGATGACCTCGCGGACAAACTCCTCGGCCAAGTTCATGTCGCCTTCGATGTCGCAAAACGCCATCTCGGGTTCGATCATCCAGAACTCGGCGAGGTGCCGCGCGCTGTTGCTGTTCTCGGCGCGGAAAGTCGGCCCGAACGTGTAAACATTGGTCAACCCCATGCATTGGGTCTCCACGCTGAGCTGGCCGCTGACGGTGAGGAACGCCGGCTTGCCGAAGAAGTCTTTGGCGGGGTCCGCGCTCTTGAGCACGTACTTGCCGTCATGGGCCTCCAGATTGGAGGAAACGGCGAACATCGCCCCGGCCCCCTCGCAGTCGCTCGCGGTGATGATCGGTGTATGGATCCACTTGAACCCACGGGCCTGGAAGAACTCGTGGACCTTCCACGCCGCCCGGTCGCGCACGCGCATGACCGCGCCAAAGGTGTTTCCCCGGACCCGGAGATGGGCGATCTCACGCAGGAACTCCAGGGTCGCCCCCTTCTTTTGCAGCGGGTAAGTCGCGTCGGACGGACCGAAAACCGTGCAAGAGGAGGCGAGTAGCTCGACGCTTTGGCCCTCACCGGGAGACTGGACCAGCTCTCCGCTGAACCCGACGCAAGCCCCCGTCGTGATCTGCTTCAGGGTGTCCTCGTCCAACACACCCTCGTTCACGACGACCTGAAGGTCTTTGAAGCAAGAACCGTCGCTGAGTTGGACGAAGCTGACGACCTTGCTGTCGCGCCGGGTCTTCACCCATCCAAAGGCTTCGACCTGCTCGCCGGGCCGCGACGCCAGTAAGTCGCGGACATAGCGCCGTCGGTAATCCATGGGCGAGGATTGTACATGGGCCCCAACCCTGAGGCCGGGGCGTGCTCATTTGTCGGTCCCGGCGTAGAATCGTCCAGAACATGATGACGCCCTACGACTGGCAGGAAGGCATCGGCCACCGCGCCCAGTACATCGAGTCCCGCCTGCAGAGCGGCGTGCCGGTCGCGGCCGTCAGCATCCCCGAAGGCGTCTTAGTGGCGACCTACCGGGGCCATGCCCGCAAAGTCTTCGAAGTGTACGACCGCCTCGTCTATTCGGCGGTCGGGCTCCAGAGCGACGTCGAGGCCCTGCGGGTGGCCGCCGTCGACTTCTGCCACCAGGAGGGCTACGCCCGAAGCGAGGCCGACGTCTCGGTCCAGCGGGTGGCGACGGCACTCTCCGCCCCGGTCAAGCGCGCCTTCGCCGACTTCTCCATGGCCCCCCTCATCCTCCGGTGCCTTTTCGCCGAGGTCGACGACTCCCCCGACAAGGACCGCTACTACAAGCTCGACTACGACGGCGACTATTCCGTCCGGCGTTATGGGGCGGTCGTCGCCGGTAGCGCCGACGCTTACGACACCCTCCACCAGAAGCTCAAGGACGACGACTTCACCGAGATGAAACTGGACGACGCCCTGGCCAACTTGCGCGAGGCGGTCCTTGTCGCCATGGACCCTGACGGGAGCAAGGCCCGCGACGGCGAACTCCCCGAGCTCACGTTTGAGGCCGCCCTACTGGAGCGCGGGGCCGACAAGGCCCGCCGGTTCCGCCTACTGGCCGGGGCGGTTGACTGACCCGCCCCCAGGTCGACGCACCAACCGGCGCGTGTCGCCCTCCATCACCGTCCAGCCCCACCGGTCGAACTCCTCCAACCACGCCACGGCGACGCGCCGGGAGACGCCGGTCGCGTCACGCCACTCGCCCAGGCTGAATTCCCCGGCGCCGAACAACTCGCCGGTCCGTCTCGCGACCGACTCCGCGGTGTCCCGGGGCACGGCGACCATACCGACTTGGACAAGGTCGCCCGACGCCACCCCGACCCTCAAAATGTCCTCGACGGCAGGCCGCGGCAAACCCATGTCTGCGGCCAGAGACTTGGCGTCGGGTGCGTCAAGCCCGTAACCGACCAGGGCGTCCTTGACCTTGGCAAGCAGCTTCTCTTGACGGTCTGACAAGCGGGGGCGAAACGAGGCCAAGGCCGCCATGCCGTCCGTGACGCGGACACGGCCCTCGCTTTGTAACCGTTCGCAACCGCGGAGGGACGGCTTCGACCCCCAGGCAAGGCCGGCGGTCTCAGCGACGGCTTGGGGTGGCCAACCGAACTGGCGGTCGTCCCGGGCGTGCAAAGAGTCGATGGCGGCGAGCAGGCGTGCGGAACAGCTTTGCCACGCAAAGGGAGTCAACCAAAGGCCGGCCAAGCTGACCAACTGGCCCGAGGCTTTGGCGCGTTCGAGGTCGGCGGCCACGTCGCGACCGGCAGCGGCGGCCAGGCTGGCGGTCATCACCCCTTCGGGGTGTCGGGCGGCCTCCGCGACGACGTCAAACCTCATGCCTCGTCGGCGACCTGCTCGAAGTGGTGGCAAGAGAGGGCTCCGTCTTGCCACACCCACAAGTCGAACTCTCCGGTCGTCACCCCCGCGCCAAAGCCGCCGCTTCGGTCCAGGGCGATCACGACGCAGATCGTCTCCCGGCTGGCCGGTTGGCGACGGCGCATGTGGCGGGCGACCTCTTCGCAAGCCTCCTGGGCGGTCATCCCCGCCGCCATGTTCCGGACGGCGCGGTACGACGCGCAGGCTTTCCACAGCTCCTCTCCTAATCCGGTCGCCCCGGCGGCACCCGCCTCGTCGTCGGCGTAAATCCCCGCCCCGACGATCGGTGAGTCACCGACCCGTCCCGGCACCTTGAACGGCATCCCGCTTGTCGAGCTCGCCGCGACAAACTTACCGTCCTGCAGCCCCAACATGGTCACGGTGTCGTGGGGCGGCTCTGGACGCCCGTCCGCGGCCGTGTGGACGTAGGCTTTGGCCCGTTCCGGCGAGACCAGGTACTCGCGGTAGCGCCGACAAACTTCCTCGGTCACCAAGTTCTCCGGCACGTGACCGTGCTGGATGGCGAACCGGCGGGCCTGGTCCCCCGCCAACATGACGTGCGGCGTGGTTTCCATCACCTTGCGGGCGACCGAGATGACGGGCACGATCCCCCGGACGGCGCACACCGCCCCCGCCGACAGGTCGTCACCCCGCATCACTGAGGCGTCGAGCTCCAACTCTCCGTCCATGTTGGGGACTGACCCTCGCCCGATCGCGATCAGTTCGGCGTCGTCTTCCGCCGCAGCAAGGCCGGTCTCGATGGCGTCAAGAAGGTTGCCGGACTCGGCCAACTTGGCCCCGGCCGCGCCGATGGTGACCTCGCCTGGTCGGTGCCAGGTGGCGAGCATTGTGGTCATTGGCGCGAGCCTACCGCCCGCCGGTCGGCGACGCATAGGTCATGACGGCTCGCCCGGCACGTTGGCCATTTTATCCATCAATGTTTGTTTGTTTAGGCACTAATACCAGGCCAGTAAATATACCGATACGACTTAGCGATTCGCTATGAGTTACCAATGTCCGTGTATTTACCAGGTTAGAACCATACCAGCATCTTTGACAGGAACGGCCTGAAGGCATGGGCCGACCTGAAAGCATGGAAGTGCGTCTGGGACGACGCATCCTCACGGGGCGCACCCTGGGGGTCCAGTTCAGGGAAGAAAAACATGTCATTCAGGATCAACACCAACGTTAACGCCATGACGGCGTATCGCAGCCTGTCGCAGACCGGCAACCAGCTCGCGACTTCCGTCCAGCGTTTGTCGACCGGCCTCCGCATCAACAGCGGTGCCGACGACCCGTCCGGCTTGATCGCTTCTGAGGGTTACAAGGCCCAGATCTCTGGTCTGGACACGGCTATCCGCAACAACCAGAACGCGACCAACTACGCCAAGACCGCCGAGGGCGCTCTCTCCGAGGTCTCGCGTCTTCTGCAAGACGCCCGGTCGCTCGCCATCGCCAACGGTGACGGCTCGCTCGACGCCACGCAGAAGCAGGCGAACCAGACGCAGCTCAGCAACATCGTCGACTCGATCAACCGCATCGCCTCGTCCACCCAGTTCGGTAGCAAGTCTGTTCTGGACGGCAGCGCCGGCGTCGTGAGCTCGGTGTCGAAGGGTGCGAACATCAGCAAAATCAGCTTTGGTGGGACGTTCGGTGGTTCGTCCGTTTCGACGTCGCAAGCCGTCGACATCAACGTGACCACCGCCGCAACCCAAGCGACCGGAACGGGTGCGATCACCCACACCGCCGCCACCGACACGGTCGGTGCGGGCTCGTTCACCTTGAACGGCAAGGTGTTCACCACCACGGCCACGACGACCCAGCAGGACGTCGTCGACATGATCAACGCGGCGACCGGCGACACCGGCGTCAGCGCGGAGATCTCGGCGAACGCCGTCAAGCTGACCAACGTCAACTACGGCAGCGACTATCACGTGACCCTGGCTGACGCGAACAGCATCATCCAGACTGCCGGCACGGCCATCGACAACAAGGGTGTCGACGCCGTCGCCACCGTCACGCTCGCCACCAGCGGCACGACCGCGTCCTTCAACAAGGGTAAGGGCCTGAGCCTGAAGGACTCCAGCGGCAACTCGATCACCCTCACCGCGGGCGGCAACGCCACCGGTTCGGTGACGGGCGTCGGCTACCTGGCCGTCGGCAACGCATCGTTCCAGATCGGCGGCAACGCGGGTCAGACCGCCCAACTCGCCATCGGCAAGTTCGACGCGTCGACTTTGGGTGTCGGCTCGCTGGACATCACGGGATCGAGCATGGACACGGCGATCAACGCGATCGACGCGGCCATCTCGACGGTGAGCAGCGCCCGTGGCGACATCGGCTCGTTCATCAAGAACACCCTGGAGACCCAGGTGCGCAGCCTTGGCGTCGCCAAGGAAAACATGAGCGCGGCCAACTCGACGATCAGCGAGATCGACGTCGCTGAAGAGATGACGCAGTACACGAAGCTGCAGATCCTTCAGCAGTCCGGTCTCTCGGTCCTGGCCCAGGCCAACCAAGGCCCGCAGGCCGTCCTCTCGCTCCTCCGCTAAGCCGGAACTGCGTCGGGACATTCGGATCCCTCTCGGCATGCCGGGAGGGATCCTCATTTGTCACAGTGAGTCAAGACCGTTGACGAAAGCCCGGGCGAACCCGGCGGCGTCGCACAGGGGGGACACCATGAGGGCGGGCCGCAACTCGCCGCGGAGGTCGCGGAGCCTGACCGGGTCTTGGGCAAGGCCCACCGCCTTGGAGACGTAGTCTTCACGGGTCGCCGCGACCAGGTCGGAGTGTCCGACGTGGCGGAGCATCGCCGCCGACATGCGTCCGACAAACCCTGGCTCTTCCAAGGTGACGACGGGCAAGCCCATCCACAGGCCCTCGACGGTCGTCGTTGCCCCTCCGTAGGGGAACGGGTCCAACAGCATGTCAATCTGGTTGTGGACCACAAAGTGGGCGTTCCAGCTCGTCGTCCCCAGGAACACGACCCGCTCCATGCCGATGCCGTGCTCCTCGAACCATCGCAGGTACTGGGCTCGCGCCGACTTGGAACTGTAAGCCCTGGACTTGAGGACGATCCGCGAACCCGGGACTCCGTTCATCACTGCGGCGAAGGCAGCGACAACTTCCTGGTTGACCTTTTTCGAATGGTTCAGGCACCCGAACGTGAACGGGTGGCCCTTCTCGTGCGGGGGCTTCGCGACGGAGAGGTCGACCTCGGCAGGAGCCTTGAAGCAAAGCCAGGGCGCGTCGAGCCGGACGACTTTCTCAGCATAGTACGGGTCGTCGGCGGGCGGCGTGACATACCGGTCGCCCAGCAAAGCGTCGATCTGGGTCATGCCGACCGTGCCCGAGAAGCCAAGCCATGTGACCTGGACCGGTGCGGCACGCTCGGCGAAGATGTCCAGCCGGTTCCCGGCGGTGTGGCCGGAGAGGTCGACGAGCACATCGACCTTGTCTTCTTGGACCAGCTGAGCCGCCGTGGCCGAGTCAAGTCCGATGACCCTGCGCCACTGGGCTGTGTGCGCCTTCAACCGCTCGGTGACGGCGTCCTCCTGGCCGGTGTTCGAATAGACACATGCCTCGACGCCGCACTCGGCGAGATGCTCAAAGAGCGGCTCGACGAACCGTCCGACCGGGTGGCTCCACAGGTCGCTGCTGACAAATCCGATCCGCCGCACCGCCGACTTTCGGCGCCGGCCGACCACCTCACGCCCGGGCAGAAGCCGCGCGAAGCCGCGCGCTTTCTCCAGGACCAACTCTGGGCCGGCGCCCGGCGTGTATTGCGCGGCCATGACGACGTTGCTGGCGATTTCTCGATACGTCGGGTCTAGTTCCAGGGCACGCTGGAAACACCGGGACGCCTGCTCCGGTTGGCCGAGGTCCAGGTGGATGTTCCCCAGGCAGTTGTGGGCCTCGGGCAAGCGGGGGTCGAGTTCCAGGGCCGTCTTGCACGCGCCGACTGCCTCGTCCAGTTGGCCAAGTTCCCGCAGGGCCCGCGCCCGGCCACAATTTGCCCCGGCATGGTCCGGCGCCAGCTTCACCGCGTGGATCGACGCCTCGAGGGCCGCAGCCGGCTTTCCCATGTCCAGGTTGGCCTGGGCCAGATTGCTGAACGCAGGGGCATAGGTCGGGTCGAACCGCACGGCGACCATGAATGCGTCGACCGCCCCGGGGGTGTTTCCCATCGCCGCCAGGGACAGTCCGTAAATGTTGGCGGCCCGGGCGTTGCGAGGTTTGGCTGCCATCGCCTTCTGGGCCGCGCCCATGGCGTCCACGTATTGCTCCAGGTCAAAGAGCACCTTGGCCAGGTTCGTGAGGGCGTCGGCATGGCCCGCGTCGAGCCGCACGACTCGCCGATACGCCTCGGCGGCCTCCTGGGCCCGGTCGGTCGCACCCAAGAGGTTGCCCCGGTTGTAGAGGGCGTCGACCGCGTCAGGGTCGATGACCAGGGCTTGGTCGAAGCAGGCCATCGCCCGCTGCATGTGGCCGGTGTTCTGGAACGCCGTCCCCAAGTTCGTCCATGCCCCCACGTTACGGGGCGAGGCCTTGGTCGCCTCTTCCAGGTAGTTGATCGCCTCAGACGGGCGTTTGAGTTGGATCAGGGCGGCACCGGTGAGCGCAAGGGCGTCGCCGTTCTTCGGGTCGGACAAGAGTGCCTGCAGGTACACCGCCAGGGCCCCGGCGACGTCACCGGCTTGGTGCTTGGCCAATCCCGTGCCCACGAGTCCGTCGGCGGCGCTCGGTTTTGGCTTGCCGCCCGGTCGCACCGCTAGTTTGTGGTGGCTTTTCATGCCTTGCTGACCCCGGTACATTTATCGGGGACTGCCGGGGAGATGATTAGGGTCGGGTCGCCGACCAGGTCGCCGCCACGACATCCCCGAAGGCGTCGGCGAACCGTCGGGCGTCGAAGAGCACTGACCCGGCAAGCTCGTCGCGCAGGGTCGCCCGGGCCGACTCAAGGCCCGCAGGTGAGCGAGCCAAATCGACCGCCTTGGCGACATACTCGTCGGCCGAGCCGGTCACCAGCCCACCCAGTCCCGCGTGGTGGAGCAGGCTCCCCGTCATCCGAGAAGCGTAGCTACGACCCGCCAAGGTCAGCACCGGTGTCCCGGCCCTCAGGGCGTCCATCGTCGTCGTCGCGCCGTTGTAGGGGAACGAGTCGAGACAAAGGTCAAGCCCGGACAGGAAGGCCTCATGCTCGTCCGGGGGGAGTGCGCCGACAAACTCCACCCTTGACATGTCGACGCCGGCGGCGCCCATCACGCCACGGACGCGGGCGCGGAACAGTTCGCTGTCCGACGTGCCGTACTTGAAACAAACCTTGGCGTCACGTGCCGAGACGAGGACGCGTCCGACCGCGTCCAGAAAGCTGTCACTCAGCTTGGCCGGGTTGTTGGTGACGCCGATCCTCAGCCCACTCTGTCCCGCCCGGGCCGGAAGTGCGGCAAGGGGCCCGTCGACGAGGAAGGCGGTGTCCAAGCGCGCCAAAGACTCCGTCGCCAGTCGCTCCAAGCCCTCGGGAAAGACAAAGTGGTCGCCGATGAACCAGTCCATTGCCGGCAGGCCGGTCGTCGAAGAATAGCCGAGCCACGTGGCCTGGACCGGAGCCGGGCGGAGGGCAAAGGCGTCGAGCCGGTTGGAGGCGGTGTGGCCGCTCAGGTCCACCAGGTAGTCGACCCCGTCACGGCGGACTTGGTCGGCGACCTCGGCCGCCCCGAGACCGACGACACTGCGCCACTCCACCGGGAGCGACCGGAACCGCTCCGTCATCGAGTCATCCGATGGGTTGTTGGAATACAGGACGACTCGCCTCTCGCGGCAAAACTCGGTGATGAAGGGCAGGACAAACCGCCCCACCGGATGCCCGCGAAAGTCTCCCGAGACAAAGCCGACCGTTTCTGGTGTCCCCCGCATCGGTGGCCGGGGCGGGGCCGGGAACGTCGAGCCCCAGTGGCGGTGGGCGGCGACAACTTCCTCGGGCGACAGCCCTTCGTCGTAGAGAAGCGCGAAGAGGTAGCTCTGTGAAAGGGCGGTCTCACGCGGCTCCAGCCGGACCGCCTCACGGAAGGCGGCGCCGGCCTCGCCCATGGCTCCGACGCCTTGGAGGGCGACGGCCTGGTTCAAGTGGGCAAGGGCGTAGCCCGGGGCCAGTCTGACCGCTTCGGAGGCATGCCGAAACGCCCCGTCAAGGTGGTGTCGCCCGCGCAACGCCACCGATAGGTTGTTGTGGGCGACGGCACTTTGGGGATCCAGGGCAACGGCCCGCCTGGCCGCCTCTTCACATCCCTTCAAATCCCGCGAGGCCAAGCAGGCGTTGGCCAGGTTCGTCCAGCTTTCGGCGTCGTCTGGATCCAATTCGCAGGCACGTCGCAGGAGTTTGGAACCTCGTCCGAGGGCTCCGGTCTGGCAAAGGGCGACGCCGAGCCCCTTGTGGGCCAAGGCGTCACGCGGGTTTGCGGAAAGCACCTGCCGGTACAGGGCCGTCGCACCGTCAAGGTCGCCCGCCCCATGGCGCGTGAAGGCTTCAGCGAGCAAAGTCCCCAGATCCAGGGCGGCGTCCATCACCCCTTACCATCGGTCGGCTCGGGATTCTTCGCCAGCGACCCGACAATTTCACCAGGACGTACCGATGAGCGCCGCACCCCACCTTGACGACCTGCTGACGCGGGTCGAATCGTTCCCGTTCTGGTACCACAAGATCGAACTCCCCGGGGGAGTCGTGACACCAGGCTGGGCGCCGCTCGTCCCCGAGGCCTACAAGGTTCCCGCCGACCTGACCGGCAAACGCGTCCTCGACATCGGGGCGTGGGACGGCTACTGGACGTTCGAAGCCCTGAAGCGCGGGGCCGCCGAAGTTGTCGCCATTGACGATTTCAGCGACTACTTGGGCCACCTAGACCAACGAGACCGCGCCGCCTGGGAGACATTCGACTTGTGCCGGTCGGCTCTCGGCTACACCGAAGCCCAGTGCAAGCGGATCGAAACCAGCGTCTACAACTTGGACCCTGCCGTGCACGGCCTGTTCGACGTGGTCTTCTTTTTCGGCACGCTCTACCACCTGCGGTACCCCCTCCTCGCCCTCGACCTCGTCAGCACGGTGTGCACCGGTGACCTCTTTGTGGAGACGCACATCCTCGACGACTTCAGCCCCTACAACGGGGGCTTTGGCCACGGCTACCCGGGCCGACAAGTCGTCATGGAGTTCTATCCAGGCGACGAACTGGGCCAGAACCACACGAACTGGTGGGCACCGACCCAGGCCTGCCTGGGGATGATGATGCTGTCAGCGGGCTTCCAGGACATCGACGTGTGGAAGTTGGCCGACGACCCTCGGGAGGCCGCCCACTGCCGCGGGTTTGCCCACGGGGTCAAGTCGCCAGCCATTCCTTGAGGCGTCGGGTCAGTCTCCGGGCAACGAGAATGTTGCCCCAGAGCGTCCTCGCCTCGCGGGGCTCGACGAGTAACCGGAACTCGGCGCTGTCGACCTGGCCCTCGATCGAGACCCAACCGCCCAGGCCCAGCCATGTATGGGGGTTGGCCCGCCTGGCGACCCGAGTGACGGACGCCTTGTCCAGTCCCAGCTTCATGGCGGAGCCAAAGAACTCGACCCTGTCGTCGGAAAGGACGAGCCAGCCGACGTCTTCATGCGGGTCAAGGACGCCACGGTAGGCGGGCCGTGCGCACCCGACAAAGTACTTTTCTGACCGTTCGAAGCCATGGGCCTCATGCCATCGGCGGCCCATCTCACCTTTGAGTGTGCCGTTGTCCCACAGTCCGAACAGGCCAGTGGTGACCCACGCGGCGAAGACCCCGGCTCCCGCCGCCCACAACGACTCGGCCAGTGTCGCGCCGTCCCGATGGCGGTGGGCCGCCCAAGCCGCACCCGCCAGCAACACGCCAAGAGGCAGGCCGTTGGCGGCCAGTTGCCGTCGGCGAGTCCAAAGCGGGCCGTCGGGCAACGGCATAATCGAAGGTGACTATGGCAGATGTCCGGCTTCACGGTGTCATCGTCGGCCCGGGCGGGGCCGGATGGGCACATGCCGTGCACCTGCATGCCAAGCCAGGGAGCTTCGTCACCTCCTTTGACGACAGCCTCCTCTACTCAGTCCGGAACGCCGGTCTCGACGATGAGATCGGCATCGAGTCATTTGGCGAACTTGTCGCCAAGGTGGCCCGGATGCTGGGGTTACCGGAACGACGTCAGGCGACGTCAGGCCAGAGGCAGGCCCTGATGGAGGCCGTGCTGGCCCGGGTGCCCAAGGATTCTTGGCTTGCCGGCTCGGCCGGGCACATCGGCACGGCGACGACACTCGTGGAGCGCATGGCCGAACTCCGCCATGCCGGCATCAGCGCGGCCCGGCTGGTCGAATCAGCTGCCGAAGCGACGGACCCGGCCCAAATCCGACGGCTAGAGGCCCTGGCTTGGGTTGCCAAGGAGTATGAGGCGGGACTTGCCCAAGCAGGCCGGGAGACGCTGGCCGACCGGATCGAAACATGCCTGGAATGCGACGTCCAGGCGCAGTTCCCGTGCTCGTTCAGGCGCCTGCTCGTCCTCGTCTCCGACGGGCGGGCCGACGTCCTTGCCGAACGCTTCCTTCAGTGGCTGGCCGGGCGCGGAATAGCGGTGACCGTCGCCCGGGAGCGGCCGAGAGGATCGCTCTTCGGTCGGTCGCAGAGCCTTGCCGACCGGCTCGGGCTCGATGTGCCAGACCAACTGCCGCCCGCCTGGCACGACCAGCTCTTTCAGGGCACGGCGGAGGAAGGGCGGCCCGAGGCGGCCCTCTTGGTCGCACCGGACATCCTGACGGAGTGCGAGGAAGTCGTGCGGTGGTGCCTCCAAGCCGGCAAGGACGGCGTCCTTCCTCACCGCATCGGCATCTTCGCCCGCGACACCCAGTCATACGGCCCCCTTCTGCTGGCCTCGTCACAGCGTCTCGGTCTACCGTTGGCCGCCACGATCTCGGCACCCCTCCTCACCAGTGGGTTCGCCCGCATTGTCTTGCGGACACTCCAAGCCCTTGGGTCGGCCGACGTGCGTGAGCTCGGTCACCTGGCCAGCAGCTCCTATTTCTCCGAGGGCACCGGCACGCGGAGTGATCTCTGGACCCTGCTTCGCTCCTGCCATGCCGAGCGCCCCGGCCAAGGGTGGGACTCGCTCTACGACCAACCGCAATCAAAGACGTCGCCTTGGCCCTGGCTTGCCCCTCTTGCGGAGTGGCGTCACGACCACCACGATGACGAGGTGCCCCTTGCGGAGTGGACGTCCGGCCTGGTGGAACTTGTCAGTGACTGCGGTCTAGCCGAGCAACTGCATGACGACCACGACGGGGCTCAGCGCGACAGGAACGCCCAACTCGTCCTCCAAAGGTCATTGATCGACCGGGCCGGACACTACACCCGACCGATGGCGTTCCGGGAGTTTCTCTTCCTCTGTCGCAGGATATGGGAGACCGAGACGGTCGTCGTCAAGTTCCACGACCCCCGCGACTCGAACATGGGCCAGACCGTCACCCTGTTCTCGTCCACGTCGCACCTTCGTGACTTCGACGCCCTCGCCGTCGTCGGCATGGTGGAAGGTTCGCTGCCACGCCGCCGGCGGAACGACCCCGTGCTCTCGGACGCCGACCGGGCGTGGTTGCGCGAGAAAACTGGCGCCTGGCTTGAAGACTCCTCAGTCGCCGCCGCCGCGGAACGCGACGAGTTTGTCCGTGTCTGCGCCTCGGCTTCCAAGCAGCTTCTCTTCAGCTACCCGCTCAGCGACGACAACCGCGACAACGTGCCGACCCTTTACCTGGACGAAGTGCGGCGGTGTCTGGGTGGCCTTCCCGAGACGCAGGTCCGCCGAGGGCACTACGCGCCACGCCCCTCCCTGTGCGTCAGCCCTGGTGACCTTGACCTGCGGACCTGGCTTGACGACCCGCTTCCTGCCCGCCCCGTCCCCATTGTCCGGACACCTCGGGCCCAGGCCATGGTCAGACCCGGCCCGGAAGAGGAAGTCCGGGCCCAAGAAATTGCGGACGCCTATGCCTGCCCCTTCCGTTCTGCGGCCCGCCACCGGTTGCAATTCTCATCGCCCTACAGTCGGTCTGGGCTGGGTGCGCTCGTCAAGGTCACCGAGAGAGCCCGCCTCCACACCCAACTCGACCGGGAATCGGCGGTGACGGCCATGGATGCCGAACTGGAACGGCTCCTGGCCGAACTCTATCCGCGACTCGAAACTTGGGAAGCGGCGCTGCTTGCTTCGGCAGGCAAGAGGTTTGTCCGCAAGCGGGCCGAAATGGAGTTCGACCTTCGCAACAGCGACGATATTGTCGAGCAACCTGCCCAGCCGACCAAGCACCTCACCGGCCGCTTCTTGATCGACGAAGTCCGCACACTCTATGGCGAGACGGTCGCTGACCTCGGGTTGGTCAACGACGTCCCCGTGGTACGGACCACCTCGGGCCATGCCGTTTCAGACCGGACATGGCAAGACGACCCCTCGATCAAACTCCTCGCTCAACTGCTCGCGTTGAGCATGGTCTCTCATCGCCGCGCCGCACTTGTCCAACTCGACAGCGTGTCGGACAAGCGGATCCAATTTACCGTCGGCTCCGTCGGGCCGAACCGGCCCGTGAACCAATATCTGCACAAGGTCGCCTTGGACGATTCCGATTCGTTGGCAACCGCCCGGATGAGCCTTGACGATTGGGTCAGGGGCGTCAAGGCTTCCGCGAAGGACAGCCTTGCCACTGTCTTGGCCGGAACTATGCAACCACGGCCCGGGCTCTACTGTGGGCGGTGCCGTTTCGCCGACTTGTGCCGCAGCGCCCTGGGTAACGACCCCGACTTGGAGGCTATGTGACCGTCCAGCTGAACGATGAACAGCGGGCCGCCGTCGAGGCAGACCACCCTCGCTTCACCGTGATGGCGGCGGCCGGTTCGGGGAAAACACGTGTCCTCGTCGAGAGGTATGTCCGTCTGGTCCGCGACGGTGTGTCCCCCGAGCGCCTCGTCACCATCACCTTCTCGAAAAAGGCGGCCGCCGAAATGAAGCGGCGGATCGTCGCCCGATTGGTCGAGGAAGGCCGCCGGCAAGAAGCCCAAGCCGCCGAGACCGGGCCGGTCCAGACCATCCACAGTTTTTGCGAGCGGATCCTTCGTTCCCAAGCGATCGACGCCGGGGTGGACCCTGACTTTAGCGTGCTTGACGACGCCGACTCGTATCGCCTGAGGCTGCAGGCCCTGCACGATGTGTTGCGCCTCGACATCGGGTCCCTGCCCGACGCCCAACACTTTGTCGACCAAGTGGGAGGCGACAGCACCTACCGGTCGACAAGGCTCGACTCTCACCTCCACGAATGCGTCCAGGCCGTCCTCGAGTTGAGGTCGACCCTCGTCGACCCCGACGCCATCCGGGCATGGTCCACGAGCCCCGAGACTGTCCTTGCCCGCCAAGCCGCCTTCTTGCATGAGCTCACCGAAGGGTTGGTGCCGGCCGACGCGTCGCCGCAGGAGATCATCGATGCCTTGGCCGCCGCGAAGGGGAGGACAGGACCCAAGCTACATAAAGATGCCAGCGCCGCCGCGGAGCGCGACGCCGCCGCCATGACCGCGGGGCTCGTCCAGTTGTCGATGCGCGTATGGGACCGACTTGAAGCGGTCATGGAAGCCCGCCAGAGCTTCGACTACAGCGGCTTGGAACGCAAGGCCCTGGCCCTGCTCCAGTCTCACGACGGTGGTGCGGCCGTCCGGAGCCAGATCGACGCCGTCTTGGTCGACGAGGGCCAAGACCTCAATCCGACCCAGCATGCCCTGCTCGCCGCGCTGGACGCCCCGTGCGAGATGGTCGTCGGCGACCCCCGGCAGTCGATCTACGGCTTCCGACAGGCCGACGTCTCGCTTTTTAACCGGCGACTTGAGGAACACCCTCGCCTTGACCTGAGCCGCAACTACCGGTCGACGCCCCCACTCGTCAAGTTTGTCGACAAGCTGTACCCCTTGTTGACCGGCGAACCGAAGGCCGTCACCGAAGTGGACACGTCTCTGGGGGTCGAGGAACTCCTTGGCGGCGTCGAAGAGGACTTTGAGGGCACCGTCGAGGTGCTCCACTGCCATATGTCTGGCTACGAAAAGCTGACCGCCGACCGCATCAGCGGCCTTGTCCAGGAGGGGGTCGGGCCGGGCGACATCGCCGTCTTGACCCGCCACGGCAAATCGGGGGCGGCGATCGCCAAACTCCTGAGGCAACGCGGTGTACCCGTGACGGTGGTGGGAGGCTCCAAGGGCTTCATGACCAACATCGAGGTCCTCGACGTCGCCAACGTCTTGGAGGCCCTGATCGACCCCAGCAACGACTTCGCCGTCGCGGCCGTGCTCTTGTCCCCGTTCGTAGGTCTGACACTGGACTCGCTGATCCTCCTCTCGGCGCGACGGCCCCTCGTCTCCAGCATCAAGCAAAACCCATTGGAAGATGAGGAGGAGAACGAGAAGCTAGGCACCTTCATGGGATGGTTCGAGCGTCAGGCCGGGACGGTCGACCGGTCGACCGCATGGGAGACCCTGGCGAGCCTCTTTGCCCAAACGCCGTTCTTGCGTGGCCTCGCCCGGCAGCCCGACAGCGCCCAGGCATTGGCCAACGTGCGCAAACTGCTGACCATGGCGGCCTCGACCCCGGACGTCGGCCCGGTGGACTTCGCCCATCTCATCCGGGAGTTGCGGACCTCTCACACCGACCTGACGGAGCCGGAGATCGACGACGACTCCCAGGGCGTCGTCCAAGTCATGACGATCCATAAGGCAAAGGGGCTGGAGTTCGACCACGTTTTCCTCCCCGACATGCATGCGACAGAACCTTCGCCCGGCAACGTGCTGGTCGACGCCCGGTCGGGCCTCGTCGTCTATGGCGACGGACGATCCGTCGTCAAGTCTTTGCTTGCCAACGAGCAGAAGGTGCGCAACATGCAGGAATTGAAGCGCGTCTTCTACGTCGGCTTGACCCGGGCCAAGCTGCGTGCCTACATCACCTTGCAGACCGGCGCGTCCAACGGGCTGACACCCGAGCTTTACCTCCATCTCAACGTGGGGACCAAGACATGGCCTGGCGTCATCTTGCGGACCACGGCGGACGAGGGCGAGTAGACTCGCGGCCATGGCCTTCGACCTGGCCGTCGTCCAATTCTGCCCACTGAAGGGCGACCTCGCCGGCAACATCGACCGGTTGGGGGCTGCGGTCCGCCAAGCGTCGTCCGAAGGGGCCGGGCTCGTCGTCTTCCCCGAGGCCTCGTTGACCGGTTACTTCCTGGAAGCGGGAGTGGACGAACTGGCCCTGGGGCGGGAGACCCTGCTGGAGCGGGTCTCTGCCGCAGTCGGCCCGCTCGACCGACAAATCGACGTCGCCCTGGGCTTCTATGAAGCCACCGACACCAAGTCGGCCAATAGCGCGGCCTACCTGACGCTTGGCCCCGAGGGCGACCGGCTCCTCACCGTCTACCGCAAGTTCTTTCCCCCTACCTACCACGTGTTCGACGAGACTCGTTTTGTGACCTGGGGCAACGAACTCGGGGTCGTGGACACCCGGTTCGGTCGGGTCGGCCTCCTCATCTGCGAGGACATGTGGCACTCCGTGATGCCGGCCCTGCTCGCCGTGGCCGGTTGCGACCTCCTCCTCGTCCACGCGGCGACCCCCGCCCGCGGCTTTTCCGCCTCCCGCCCGGCCAACGTGCTGCGCTACGAGACGATGGCGACGTCCATGGCGGTGGAGCACGGGTGCTACGTCGCCGTGTCCATGCTTGTCGGCTTTGAAGGCGGCAAGGGCCTGGTGGGCGGAAGCATGGTCGTCGATCCCGACGGCGAGACCATCGTGCAGGCACCCGACCTCGGTGAGGCCGCCTTGCTCGCCCCCGTCGACCTCGACCGGTGCGCCCAGGCCCGCCGGCGCTCTCCGATCCTCGCCGACCTTCAGGCGCGTTGGCACGACGTCGTCGCGGCGGCCGGCCGACTAGCCCCCTCCCCAGACCCCGTCACTTGATGGCCGACCTCGACCTTTCCCCGGCGCAGTGGATATGGTGGCCCAGCGAACGGACACTTCCGAACACGGTCGTCCTGTTCCGCAAGGTGATCGAACTCCCTGCCGTGCCGGTCACCGCGAAAGGTTGGGTGTGCGCCGACAGCCGGTACCGCCTGTGGGTCAACGGCAAGCGCGTCCAATGGGGGCCGTCGCCGGGCGACCCACGCCGTCTGGAGGCCGACCCGCTCGACCTCACTGGTCTCCTGCGGACAGGTACGAACGTAATCGGGGCTGAGGTCGTCCACTTCGGCCAGGGCGAGGGCACATGGCCTTTCGGCAAACCTGGATTCATTCTTCACCTTTTGGTGGATGACCTCCCAGTCGTCACCGACACGACCTGGAAATGCGTCGTTGACCGTGGCCGTCCTCCCGGACAGCACCGCCGTTCGTACCTCCGTGCTTGGCAAGAGGTGCACGACCTCCGTCGTTCACCGACTGGTTGGCTCGAGTCTGACTTCGATGAACATGGCTGGCGTGACGCCCGCCTGATTGACTGCGGCGGCGCGCGGAGCCCCGTCAGTTCGTCCTACCTGGACTACCAGAACGACACATGGATCATTGACGCTTCCGTGAGCACACTTCGCGCCCGCTCCGTGCCGATGATGGCCGAGGAGCTAGTCCCTGCGCGCCACGTGGAGAGTTTCTCGCTGAAGTGGGACGGCCCCGTCGACGACTGGTTTGACTTCCGCACACCAGGAATCTACACGGCCTCACCAATCCCGGTGGTGTCTGTCGCCCCTCATCAACCAGACGGTGAGTCTGTCGCCATGACGTTTGACATCGGTACGGAGAAGGTCGGCTTCCCCGTCCTCGACCTCTCCGCCCCGGCTGGGACTGTGGTCGAAGTGATCTGTCACGAAAGCAAAGCGCCGGGGCAAACCCTCCTGGACACCCAAATCTTCAGTTGGTCGAGGTTCATCTGCGCCGAGGGCCGAAACGTCCTGGAACCCTTAGATTACGAGGCCGCCAAGTTCATCCAGGTACACGTCCACGCCAACCAGGGCGAAGTCAAGGTGAACGGTGTGGCGTTGCGGTCTCGCACCCTGCCGTTCCGGCACCGGCCCGACATCACCGTTTCCGATCCGGCGCTCCAGAGGGTCATTGACGCCGACCTCCAGACCGTCCGCAACTCGTGTCAAGACAATGTCGTCGACGGGATGGGGCGGGAGCGGCAGCAATACTCCGGTGACTGCAGCCACCAACTGCATGTCGCACGGCTGATGTTCGGCGACTCCCGACCGTCCGCCCGATTTCTGCGCACCTTCGTCCTCGGCCAACTGTCGTCCGGCGTGTGGTGTGACAGTTGGCCGGCCGTCGACCGGCTCAACCGCCTATGGCAGAAGGAGATGGGACTCTCCTACTGGGGTCCGATCGTCGACCACAGTATCGGGTTCCTCCTCGACCATGTCAACCATTTAGTTGAAGCGGGCGATGCCACGCCGCTGAAGGAGAACTGGCCTGCGGTTGCTGAGTTCCTCCGGTTCTGCTTGCGCCACGTGGACAAGGATGGACTGTTGCCGGCGTCCGGGATCAGCGGTTGCACAGTCTGGATCGACCACCTGGCCTTCCAACGGCAAGACGACCGGACCGCCGCGCTCAACCTCTATCTGGCCCACGCCTTGCGTGAGTTGGCCGCCGTTCAAGGCATTGTCGGGGCGACATTTGAGCGTGACTTGACCAAGTGGTCGAATGAGATTGTCCGGAGCGTGGAGCGGCGGTACGGCCACGCGGGGCTGGTGTGGGCGCGCCCACCGACGGAGACGGACAACGGCCGCCTTGACGACCGGAGCCTCTCGACCGTCTGTCTTCTCCGCGACGACAAAGAGGCGCTGCGTGTGCTTGAAGAAAAGTCGCCGCTCCTCGGTGAGAGCTATCCGGCGAACCGGTACTGGCCTTACCGTGTGCGCGCTGCCCAAGGGTCGTTGGCCAAGCTCTTCCGGGAAATCACCGACGAGTGGGGGACGATGGTGAGCGTCCGGAAGAACGGCACCGTCCAAGAGTTCTGGGACGCCAAGGAGGGCACCACCGCGCTCATGAGCCATTGCGCGGTCGCTCCCCTCGCGGCGGTCGTCTGGGGCCTCTTTGGCCTTGAGCCAAGGCTGCACGAGGGGGCGTATTCGATCAGGCCGCGTCTCGGGGGATTGGCGCATTGGGAGGGCACCCTGCACCTTGGCGACCATCCTCTGCACATCCGGGCATGGCGAGACGGTGACACAGGCCGAGCAGAGATCCTTGCCCCGTCTGGTCTCCGAGGCACCCTTCGCTCCGGCCCAGCCGAGCTCCTACCCGGCGAAAAGCAGACCGTCTCCATTGGCTTGGACTAGCACGGCCCGCCTTGGGCCTGATGCAACCCGGGGCTGCCGTTGTCGTCAAGAGTGGTGTGAAGAACCGCGGGTCGTTCCCCTGGATGTCGCTCCTGCCCGTGCTGGCCGGCCTCGCCTACGGTGCGTCGCCGGTCGACCTCATCCCCGACGTCGTCCCCGTGCTCGGGTGGGTCGACGACGCGTTCGTCGTGCCCGTCTCGCTCGCCCTGACCGCGTGGGCGCTGTGGCGTCGCTACCGTCGGTCGCCGAGGCGACAGCCGGTCCCCGTGGAGTCGCGCACCGTCCGCTGATCGGGCAGACGCGCCAAAAGGCGGCAGGCTCAAGTAGAATCACAAGAGTTTTCCCCAGTGCACAACTGGTGAAGGCGAGGCCAGGACGGCCGAGACAATCAGGGACGATGCGCTACCTCAGCTTCTTCAGCGGAGCTCTGGGGCTTGACCTTGGCCTGGAACGTGCAGGCTGGGAATGCCTTGGGGCCAACGAACTCGACCGCCACTGCCTGGCGACCGCTCGGGCAAACCGCCCGCGTCTGCCCTTGGTCGAAGGCGACGTCCGCCACCTTGACCCCGGGGCCTTGCGCCGTCGGCTAGGCTTTCGCCGGGTCGACGCGGTTGTCGGTGGGCCCCCGTGCCAAGCGTTCTCGACCGCCGGGCGCCGCCAGGGGTTGAACGACGCGCGGGGCAACGTCTTCCTGCACTTCGTCGACTTGGCCACCGCATTGGAGCCCCGGACGATCGTCATCGAGAATGTCAGGGGACTCCTCAGCGCCCCGCTCACCCACGTCCCCCACGCCCAACGTGACGGCCTGGCGGCCCAGGACGAGCACCGTGCCGGCGGGGCGTTGCGGCTTGTCCTTGACAAACTCTCGGCGGCGGGATACCACGTCAGCTTTGACCTCTACGACGTCTCGCGGTTTGGCGTGCCCCAGGTCAGGGAGCGTGTGGTCTTGGTCGCCGACCGTGAGCACCGTGTGCCCCACCTGGTGCCGACCCACGGCGGCCCGCGCCAGCCGGCGCCGGTCAGTCTCCGTGACGCCCTCGCCGGTCTGGACTCGCCAGGCCCATGGGCCCCGTTGCGCGCGAAGCAACGTATTTTCCTGCCGTTCCTCGGGCCCGGGCAGAACTGGCGCGACTTACCTTCCGAAGACTGGCCCGAAGCCATGGGCGGCGCGCTGACAGCCACAGGAGGTCGCGTCGGTTTCTACCGCCGCCTCGCCTGGGACGAGCCGTCACCGACCCTGACGACCTGCCCGACGATGCCCGCGACCCTGCTCGGCCACCCCACCGCCCTGAGGCCGCTGAGCGTCCGCGAGTACGCCCGTGTCCAGACCTTTCCCGACGACTGGGTGTTCTCCGGGCCACTGGCTGAACAGTACAGGCAGATCGGGAACGCGGTGCCGGTCGATTTCGGCCGCGTCATCGGCGAGCATGTCCTTCGGCCGACCGTCCGGCGGGCCGAGGCACGGACGAGCCGGTATATGGGCACGTGCGACCAGACGTGGGCGGGCATGGCCCCGGGGGCTTGAACGCACCGGAGATCTGTCCAGAACAGGAGATGACGGCGGTCATCATCCGGCAGATTCCAGACGCCTCAAAGGGGCTTTGTCCCTTGAACTGAGGTCGCAGGTCTGGATGCGGCCCCTTCCGTCAGAGGCCGGGTCCGCTAATCCTCACTCGGCGACCTTCAGGACGCTCAGGAACGCCTCCTGAGGCACCTCGATCGAACCGATGTTCTTCATCCGCTTCTTCCCCTTCTTCTGCTTTTCCAGCAGCTTCCGCTTGCGCGAGACGTCGCCGCCGTAGCACTTGGCGATGACGTTCTTCCGGAACGGCTTGATCGAGTCGGCCGAGATGACCTTGGCCCCGATGGCGGCCTGGATGCGGACTTCGAACTGCTGGCGGGGGACGACCTTGCGGAGTTGTTCCACGATCGCCTTGCCGCGCACGTAGGCGAACTGCCGGTTGACGATGAAGGAGAGGGCGTCGACGATGTCGCCGTTGAGCATGATGTCGACCTTGACGAGGTCGCTCGCCTCGTAGCCGCTCAGTTCGTAGTCAAACGAGGCGTAGCCTTTGGTCGATGACTTGAGCTTGTCGAAGAAGTCGAGGAGGATCTCACCGAGCGGCAACTTGTAGTAGAGGATCGCGCGCTTGGGCGAGGGGTATTCGGTGCGGACATACGTGCCGCGGCGGTCCTGGCACAAAGTCATGACCGTGCCCACGTACTCGTTCGGCACCATGACGGTGGCGTCGACGGTCGGCTCCTCGATGGAGTCCAGTTCGTGGGGCTGGGGCATCTCGCTGGGGTTGCTGATGTGCTCGGTGACGCCGTTCGTCCGGTGGACCAGGTAATCGACGGACGGGGCGGTGAGGATAAGGTCGAGGTCGAACTCACGCTCCAGCCGCTCGCGCGCGATGTCCATGTGGAGCAGACCAAGGAACCCGCAACGGAAACCAAAGCCGAGGGCGGCCGAAGTCTCCGGTTCAAAATCAAGCGAGGCGTCGTTGATCTGGAGCTTTTCGATCGCGTCGCGCAAGTCCTGGTAGTCGTCGGCGTCGGTCGGATAGAGGCCGCAATAGACCATGGGCTTGGCTTTGCGGTAACCCGGCAGCGGCTCGACGGCAGGGCGGTCGGCAAGGGTGATCGTGTCGCCGACGGAGGCGTCGCCGATGTTCTTGATCGCCCCGGTGACAAACCCTACCTCGCCGCACTCCAGGGTCTGGCCCCGCTCCAGGGAGGGGCGGAAGACCCCGACTTCATCGACCTGGAACACCTTGCCGGTGCTCATCATCTTGATCTTGTCGCCCGGCCTGACCTGTCCGTCACGGACACGGCAGTAGGCGACGGCACCCTGGTAGCTGTCGAAATGCGAGTCGAAGATCAGGGCGCGCAACGGGCTCGCGGGCTCCCCCGAAGGAGGCGGCACACGCTGGACGATCGCCTCAAGGATGTCCTCGATACCGAGCCCGGTCTTGGCGCTGCAGGGAATGGCGTCGGTGGCGTCTAGGGCGAGGGCGTTCTCGATCTCCTCTTGGGCCATCGTCAGGTCGGCGTGGGGGAGGTCCATCTTGTTGACCACCGGGATGATCACCAAGTTCTGGTTCATCGCCATGCTGGCGTTGGCGATGGTCTGGGCTTCCACACCTTGGGTGGCGTCGACAAGGAGGAGGGCTCCCTCACAAGCATAAAGTGCCCGGCTGACTTCGTAGGTGAAGTCCACGTGCCCCGGAGTGTCGATCAGGTTGAACTGGTAGGTCTGTCCGTCCCGGGCTTTGTAGCTGAGCCGGACGGCCGTCATCTTGATCGTGATGCCGCGCTCGCGTTCCAGCTCCATGGTGTCGAGGCTCTGCTCCTGGGCGGTGCCCCGGACAGCCCCGGTCGCCTCGAGGATGCGGTCCGCAAGGGTGCTCTTCCCGTGGTCGATGTGGGCGATGATGCAAAAGTTGCGGATGTGGGACTGGTCCATAGACGGGCCGGAAACGCGACCGGATTGTACCGGTGCCCGGGGGCAAGGGGCCGGGAAGTAGACTCGGGCGCATGGGCCAGGAGGAGGTGAGAGCACTTGTCGAGGCGGCCAAGGCCGCCAGCCAAGCCGCCTATGCGCCGTACAGCAGGTTCCGGGTCGGGGCGGCGGCCCTCGACGAGCACGGACGCGTCCACGTCGGGTGCAACGTCGAGAACGCCTCGTACGGGCTCAGTGTCTGCGCCGAGCGCAACGCCGTCTTTGCCATGGTCGCCGCGGGAGGGCGGCGTCTCGTCGCCATGGCGGTCTACACCCCGACCCAAGAGGTCACGACGCCCTGCGGGGCGTGCCGGCAGGTGATGATGGAGTTCGGTAAAGGCGCGAGGGTGGTCTGTGCGTGCGACTCGACCGACGTCATGGACCTGGACACCAAAGACCTACTTCCCTTCGCATTTGTGCTGGACTAGTTGCAAGCGCAATGGCAAATGTTGTTTTGTTTTTTCGCTCTCAGCGAAATTTCATTCAGATGTCAAATTGAGCCTGATGTTGCTTCTGTACCATAGGTTGGGCCGCCGGAACCACTTTCCGTGGCCGCATTGGAGCCATGCATATGAAATCCCGAGGGTTCACCCTGATCGAGTTGCTCGTGGTCATCGCCATCATCGCGATCCTCGCAGCTATTCTTTTCCCCGTCTTCGCCCAGGCTAAGGAAGCGGCCAAGCGCACCTCCGACCTTTCTAACCTGAAGCAGTTGAACACGGCCACCCAGATCTATTTGGGCGACTACGACGACGTCTTCCCCATGCTCCGCAACAGCCGAGCGAATTGGAACTGCGGCGGTTCGGCCGCCGACGTCGACTGCGAACAGGTCAACAGCGGCCACATCATGCTGAAGCCGTATGTGAAGAACAAGCAGATCTGGAAGTCTCCGAACGACTCCATGGCCCGCTGCGACTCCAGCGTCACGGGCTACGGCAACGAGCGGGCGACTGGAGGCGTGGTCAGCTACGTCTTCACCTACAACGGCCCGTCCAACGGTTCGCGACCCCAGGCCTACGGCATCGCGGGCTGGGACAGCACCCCGGCAGGCGGCGGTTTCAACGCCAGCTGGTCAGGATCGAAGAACTCGTCCGCCATCGGCGACGTCTCCCAGACCATCTGGATGGTGCCGGACTACATCAGCTGGACCTACTGGAACGGCCTGATGCAGCACCGCAACGACCAGCGCGAATACGCGTTCGAGCCGTCGCAGTTGGCCAACGGCCAGCCGACGTGGCCGAAGGTCGTCCTCATCCCCGGTGTGTGGTGCGACGCTCTCGACGGCATGTCAATGGGTGCCTACAGCGGAACGACGAACTGGTCGTTCGCCGACGGCCACGCCAAGGCGATGAAGCGGAGCGCGATCATGGACCCCATGTGGGCGACTGACCCCGACAACGCCAAGGCCCTGTTCAAGCGGAACCTGATCCACACGGACGCCGCCTACAAGAGCTGATGACTGAGCAGACCAAGAAAGTGTTGGCGATCGTCGCGGCAGTCGTCGCGGTGGGTCTGGCCGCCTTTGGCGCGTACAACTTTGCGACCAGCGGAGAACGCATGGAAGTCGACCATGTCGTCAAACTCCCGCCCGGAACCAAGTCCATGCGCGACCAAGAGGTCGAGAACATGAAGGGTGGCGGAGCCGCCCCGACCGAAAACACTGGCAAGGGCAAAATCGACGTGGCGGGCGGTGACGCGCTCGCCGGAAACTAGGCATAACTGGCCCAATAGCGGACGCCGGCCTCTGACGAGGCCGGCGTCCGTCGTCATTTCAGTGGGATGACGGCCGGGTTGGTCGGACCGAAGGCCACGTTATGCTGGAGTGTCGCCTTCAACGTCCCGCCGGTGAAGTCGAGCGTCCAGGTGTCCACAAACGGCGTGGTGTCGTAGCAGACCTTCACTTGCATCACCTGCGGGGCCGTCCAGCCGCCCGAGACCGAGATGTGCTTGGCCCCGTCACCCATGTTCGGGTGGGTCCGCCCCAGAATCTCTCCGCCGTCCGTCCAGGTGCCACTGTGGGGGTTCCAGGCCAGCTTCGCGCCCGTCATCTCGACCGACAGCCAGGGCCCGCGCCCGCCCGACATGAGAGTGATCCCGCTCAAGCCCCAGTCGTTCTTGGCGAATCGGAACTCCTTGCCAAAGGGAAGGCCGTCGGCGGGGCGGGCCGACGCGATGACGGGTGGGAGCACCAGCGACTTCATCTTCTCCGCCAAACGGGCGTCACCCTCTGCGTCGTCAGGGAGTGGTGCGGGTCGCAATTCTGGCAAGAGCTTGTCCCACAAGACATTCAGAACGCCTTGGTAGTCGTTCGACCCGCTGGTGATGGCGACGACGCAGTCTTGCTCGGGCATCACGACCATGAACTGACAAAACGCCCCGTCGCCCCGGTATGCGCCGTGGCGGCAGCGCCAAAACTGGAACCCGTATCCTTGGCTCCAGTCGCTGTCCGGGTCACTCCCGTTGCTGGCCTGCTTACTGGTCGCCAGGTCGACCCAGGCGGCCGGCACCAGGCGTTTGCCACCGTACTCGCCCCTCCGGAGCAACATCTGCCCCATCTTGGCGACGTCCTCGGTGCGGAGGTTGAGCCCGAAGCCGCCCCAGTCCACCTTCTCGTCGCTCTGGTCCCATTGCGGCTTGGCGATACCCAATGGCTCGAAGAGCCGGGGCATGAGGTAGTCGGCCAGGGTCTGGCCGCTCGTCTTCTGGGCGACGTAGGAGAGCATGTAGGTCGCCGGCGTGTTGTAGTGCCACAGCGTGCCCGGCTTGTGGCCGACTTTCGTGCCCAAAAACGCGACGCTTGGGCGCCCGCCCCCGAAGGGGAACCGGTCGATGTCCGCCTCACTTTGTCCCGTGGACATGCACAGCATGTCGCGCAGGCGCATTTCGTTGATTTGGTTGGCCGGGTCGGTGCTCTTGGCCTCGGGGAAGTATTGGACAAGACGGTCGTTGATGCTCAACTTCCCCTCGGTCTGGAGCATGCCGACCGCCGTTGACGTGAAGCTCTTGCTCAAGGAGAACAGCATGTGCGGCTTGTCGGCCGCGTACGGCTTCCACCATCCCTCGGCCACAACATGGCCGTGGCGGACCACCATCAGGCTATGGAGGTGGTCGATCTTGGCCTCAAATGTGTCGACCAGGTCGACGAGGGCGCGGGACGAGACGCCTTGTGCCTCGGGTTTGCTTCGGGGGAGGGGTTGGGCGGAGGCGATCACGGGCAAGACAGCTATTGCGGCGGCGGCGACCTTCATCAGGTCATATGTACCTGGACAACCGTCTTCCCCACCGCCCTGTCGGCGATGGGGAAGACGGCGGCATAGCGTCAGTCGTGGACGGTCTGCTGGGTTTTGACCCCGATCCCGCGTCGGCGGAGTTGGTCGATGAAGGCATGGCCCCCCATCGCCTTCTCGTACGGGACCGCACCCTTGGCGACGTTTCCGGCGACGACTTCTTGGGCGATGATCGAGGTCGAGAAGCCCGTCAGCCGCTCCATGCTGGTGAAACCCGTCGCCTCGTCCTGCCGGTCGAAGATGTCGACCTGGACTGAGGTTGCTTTACCGCCTTTCGTGCCGTGTCCGACTCCCCGGACGGCGCACATGTCCTTGTCCACAAACTGGGCGAGCTTGGGCCCGAACACCGCGTTGAAGACGTCTTTCGGACAAACCGACGTGCCCTTGACATCGACCTGTCCCTCGTTCCAAAAGCCGAAGTCCTTGAAGATTTTCATGAGGTGGGCGTGGCCCGGGAACCGGATCGTCTTGTACTCATAGTTCTTCACTTGGCCTTGGAGGGTGTACGGCGCGGTGGACGTGCCACCGCTCGTGACGAACGCCTCCATCTCGCCAAGAGGCTCGACGTGCAGGCTCTCCACCTCGGTCAGGGTGGGGATCATCGTGATCTGGCCGTCGCGGAGGGCGACCGCCTCGTAGTCGTACTCGGTGACCAAACCTTCGACGTTGAAGGTCAGCTTATAGTTGAACGGGGGTTTGGGGTTCTGGGGGAGGACACCGCAGTACAGCTTTACCGAGTCGCAATGGTCCATCGACTCGATGAGATAGAGGCCGATGTTGTTGACCAAACCCGGCGCCAGGCCGGTGTCGGGGACAAGGGTGACCCCCGCTTCCTTCGCCCTTTCGTCCATGGCGAGGGTTTTCTGGGTGATATCGGTGTTGCCACCTAGGTCCACCATGTCGGTCATGGACTCGATCGCCACCTCGGCGATCTGCGGGTGCATCCAGTAGGGGACGCAACTGAGGACGATGTCGGCCCGGTCCAGAAAAGCCCGGAGCG
The DNA here is from genome assembly GCA_019638795.1 of Fimbriimonadaceae bacterium. Taxonomy (NCBI): domain Bacteria; kingdom Bacillati; phylum Armatimonadota; class Fimbriimonadia; order Fimbriimonadales; family Fimbriimonadaceae; species Fimbriimonadaceae bacterium. Next base: position 131,856 of record JAHBTB010000005.1, read on the forward strand.
AGGCGCGGTCAAGCGCGTCGACCTTGACCGGCTCGCAGACCTGGCGCCCGACCAGCTTGTTGACGCGGTCGGCGGCCCGTGTGGCGCTCTCGATGTCGGCGTCACCCATCAGCACGGCCGCCGGATCGGCGAACTGGGCGAGGTCATATGCGGCAGCAGTTCCCTGCATGCCCGAGCCGAGGATCGCGAAAGTGTTTTGCATACCTGGGGGGGTCTCCTAGCGACTGTCGGGGGTGGGCGTCATTGCCCGCCGCCTCCCCCCAGTCGGCTGAGCCAGATTACCGGCCTCTAGCATTGTCGGGCCACTGTCAGCCGGACTAAAGAACCGGGACCTGACCTCAATTGTCCGGCCATCCAATGATGACCAGAGGTATCCTGCGCCCTTGAGTGGGAGGCAGGTGACATCCTGCCGCAGACCACCGAGGTGACACGTGCGCCAGAACATCCGCAAGAAAACCAAAGTCTCCCAACGCTTCGCCGCCGCCGTCCAAAAGGTGGACCTGACCAAGTTCCATGACGTCGCCGAAGCCATCGCCGCCGTCAAGGGCGCCGCGTCCGCCAAGTTTGTCGAGGGCGTCGATCTCTCGGTGAAGCTCGGCGTCGACCCCCGAAAGGGCGACCAAAACGTCCGCGGCACGACGAGCCTGCCCCATGGCACGGGCCGCAAGCAGACCGTGGCCGTCCTCGCCAAGGGCGATTTGGCCCGGGAGGCGACCGCCGCCGGAGCCGACCACGTCGGAGACGAAGACTTGATCAAGAAGATCCAAGACGGGTTCAAGGACTTCGACGTCGTCCTCGCCACCAGCGACATGGCCCCCCAGATCGGCAAAATCGGCCGCGTCCTCGGCCCCAAGACGCCGAACAAGAAGAACGGCACCGTCACCGACGCCATCGGTGACGCCGTGAAGGAGATCAAGTCGGCCGCCCGCGTCGAGTACCGCGTGGACAAGGCTGGCGTCGTCAACATGCCGGTCGGCCGCGTCAACTTCACCGACGAGCAACTCTTGGACAACGTCAACACCGCGATCGACGCCCTCGTGAAAGCCAAGCCGTCGTCATCGAAGGGCCGCTACCTCCAGAGCGTGACGCTCTCCAGCACGATGGGGCCCGGAGTCAAAATCGACCAAGCCCTGGCATCAAAGTCGGCCGGCCACTGAGCCCAATTACCACAGGCCCCTCCCCAACCGGGAGGGGCCTGTTTCTTTGTCTTAGACCAGCTGCCGGAACTGGTGCTTGCCGACTTTCAGCACCTTGCCCTTGAGGTCAGCGACAGCGACTTTGCCGAAGGGGTCGACGTGCTTCACCCCGTCGAGGGACACGCCCCCTTGCTTGATCACGTCCCGGGCCGCGCCGTTCGACTTGGCGAGCCCGAGCGCGGCGATGAGGTTGGCCAAAGGCACCGCCCCGTCGACGGAGAGTTCGGGAGGGATAGCCGCCGGCTCGGCCTCGATAGGCTGATGACGCTTGCTGAACGTCTCGACAAAGTACCGCTCCTCCTCGTCGGCCGCTTCGGCGGTGTGGTAGAGGGTGACGATCTCCTTGGCCAGGCGCACCTTGGCGTCCCGCGGGTTCTTCCCTTCGCCCAGCATTCTCCTCACCTCGTCCATCGGCACGTCGGTGCACAGTTCGAACCAGTTCTCGATCAGGTCGTCGGGGATCGACATCGTCTTGCCGAACATCTCGCGCGGCGTTTCGACGACGCTGATGTAATTGCCCAGCGACTGCGACATCTTCTCTTTGCCGTCCGTGCCGACGAGAAGCGGGCACAGCATGACGACCTGCGGCTCCATGCCGTACTGCTCCATCAGCGTCCGACCGACGAGGTTGTTGAACATCTGGTCGTTGCCGCCCAGTTCGATGTCCGCTTTCAGTTCGACGGAGTCCATACCCTGGCACAGGGGGTACATGATCTCGTGCATCGCGATCGGCTGGTGCGCCTCCCAGCGCTTGGAGAAGTCGTCGCGCTCCATGATCCGCGCCACGGTCGTACGGGCGCACAGGCGGATGACGTCCTCAAAGGTCATCGCGCCGAGCCAGTCCTTGTTGTAGCTGATCTCGGTCTTGGCCGGGTCAAGGATCTTGTAGAACTGCTGGCTGACCGCGTCCACGTTGGCCTGCACTTCCTCGCGGCTCAGTTGCTTGCGTGTCTTGCTCTTGCCGCTCGGGTCACCGATCATCGCGGTGAAATCGCCGATGACCAAGCATGCCGTGTGCCCAAGACGCTGAAAGTCGCGGAGCTTGCGCAAGACGACCGCCCAGCCCAAGGTGACATGCGCCGCTGTCGGGTCGACGCCCAGTTTGACGCGCAACGGTTTGCCCGAAGCGAGCTTCTTGCGCAGGTCCGCTTCGTTGTAAATCTCGGTGGTCCCCCGTCGTAGGAAGGCCAGCTGCTCGTCAATCGTCATCCGAGCATGGATTGTACCGGCGGCCCGCCCGCGGCGAACCTGACCACCCCTTAACCGAGGGCCTCCGCGACGGCCTTGGCGTACCTTGCCGCCGCCCCGGCGTTTGCCCTGACCAAATCCCGGGCGGACTGGCCCATCTGGAGTCTCAAGGCAGTGTCGGCGAGAATCTCGACAAGGGCCTCGGCCAAGGACGCCGCGTCGGCGCAGACCCGCGAGGATCCGGTCTCCCCGGCCAGCCGGGCGACGTCCCGGAAGTTCTGCATGTGCGGCCCGTGCAGCACGGGCTTGCCGTGTGCCAGGGGCTGGATGATGTTTTGGCCGCCGTAATCGCCGAACCCGCCGCCGATCACGACGACGTCCGCCAGAGAATAAACCGAAGCCAGCTCACCATAGGTGTCGAGGAGCAGGTACCGGCCCGACTCTCCCTTGCTCCGTAAGGCCACAGACCCGAGCCTGGACGCGACGGACGAGGCTAGGTCGGGGACCCGCTCCAGATGCCTCGGCGCATGCACGACCCAGACCTGCCCCAGCCGATGGTCGGCCAACGCCTCCACCACGAGGCGCTCTTCGTCCTCACCACGGGTCGATCCGACCACGACGACCTGCGCCTCGGCCGGTATGCCGAGCGTCGCCTTCCATGTCACCGGGTCGGCGTCCAGACCGCCGATGGCCTCGTCGAACTTGCAGTTCCCGACGACCACGACGTCGGCAGCCCCCAAGGAACGGAACCGCCCGGCGTCCGCCTCGCTTTGGGCCATCACCTGGTCCACCTCGCCGAAGAGTGCCTTGAAGTACGGCTTCGCCAGCCGGTCCAGCCGGTAGGCCCGGTCACTGATGCGCCCGTTGAGCACCATGGTCCGCGCCCCGACGTTGCGCGACGCCCAGAGGAAGTTGAGCCACAACTCGGTCTCCATGACCGCGACGACGCGAGGCTTGAACCGGTGGACCGCGGCGACGACAAACCGCATGACGTCCATGGGGAAGTAGACGACATGGTCGGCGAGTCCCTGGAGTCCGTCCGTCGCCGTCTTGTGCCCCGAGGACGTCGTGACACTGACCAAGACCTCGATGTCTGGCCTCAGCCGCCTAAGCTCAGCAAGGACCGGCTTGGCCGCGATCACCTCGCCTACCGAAACCGCGTGGAGCCAGACCCGCTCCGAACCCTCGCGCAACGTCAGCTGATATTCGCCCGACCGCTGCTTCCAATCCACCGGCTCCTTCCGGCGCGAAGTCCGCCAGAGCATCCACGGCACCCACAGGGGCGAGAGGAACGTGAGGAGCAGGTTATACAGCCAGATCATGCCCGGTGACCCGGCGGAACGCCTCAAGGTACTTGGCGCGGGTGTTGGTGATCACGTCGTCGGGAAGCGCCGGCCCGGGAGGAGTCTTGTCCCAACCGGTCGACTCTAGATAGTCCCGGACGTACTGCTTGTCAAAGCCCAGCTGGGGGCCCCCGGGCCTGTGCTCCTCGGCCAGCCAGAACCGGCTGGAGTCTGGCGTCAGCGCCTCGTCGATCCAAATCACGCCGTCGTCGGTCAGACCGAACTCAAACTTTGTGTCAGCAAGGATCAGGCCGACCGAACGGGCATGGTCGGACGCGGCGGCAAAAAGTTCCATCGTCCAGCCCCGTACCTGGTCGGCGACTTCCCTGCCGACGATGTCGGCCGCCTCGTCAAAGCTGATGTTCATGTCGTGCCCTTCTTCGGCCTTCGTCGCCGGGGTGAACACGGCCTGGGGTAGCCGGTCGCCCTCGACAAGTCCGTCGGGCAGGTCGACTCCGTACAGGCGTCGGGCCCCGGTGCGGTACTCCTTGGCCCAGCTTCCCGCCAGGTACCCGCGGGCGACGCACTCGATCGCAAGCGGCTTGGCTTTGCGCGCCACCGTACACCTTCCGGCCAGTTCGGGGCGTACCCCGACCCGCGCGGAGACCTCGGCGTCGGCCGCCGAGACGACGTGGTGGGGGCAGAGATGGCCGAGCCGGTCAAACCAGTAGGCGCTCATCTGGTTGAGGATCCGGCCCTTGTCGGGTACGCCCGTCGCCATGACGACGTCAAAGGCGCTGATCCGGTCGGTCGCGACAATAAGCAACTCCGACCCGAGGTCGTAAACCTCACGGACCTTGCCGCGCCGAGGGGGCGGCAAGTCGGGCAAGCGGGACTCAAGCAAGGCCGGGGACATCGTGTCCCCGATTATGCCGGGCCTCAGTCGGTGATGGCGGCGAAGGGGTAGGCCTCGCGAGTCCGGTTCACGACCGCCTCGTACTGCTCGATGCAAGTAGCGATTTCGTCAGGGTTGTTCCCGGCGTAAGCCAGAGCAGCCCGTAGTTCGCGCTCACTGAGGGAGTTGTACGCCTGTTTCAATTCGGCGACGGAGCCGACCCGGCGGAACACGCGCACGACCTCCCAGACCGCGACGTGGGTGTCCACGATGCGGGCGACCCCGTGGCCGTCGTGCTCGACGAGGCCGTCGGTAAGGTCGCCGGTGTTGTTCCGGTACCCCTCCAGCCTGACGTCAAGTTCGTCGGACTCCACCATGAGCACGGCGGCGCAACAAGTCGCGTCAAGCCCACCGTCGTCAAGGGCCATCAAGGCTAGTTCTTCGAATTCGGCGGGCAACGCCTGTTTCAGGGAACGGACGAAACCTTCAAACCGTTCAGGTTGCGTCTTGGCCATCCGCCGCAGCTGGTCGACCAGCCACATTTCTGTTGTTTGGGACATATGGTGCGTCCTCGTCTCTAAGGTTTGTCTGGGCCATGGCAGCCCGTGACGAGGAACCACGCTGTTCCGTTCGGTCCCCACAATACCACATCCTGTCCGATTTACCGTTTCGGCCACGCAAGCCCGGGCGGAGTCAGCCCAGGCCGCGGAAGAAGTCGCTCAACATCGCCCGGTACTCCGGGCCGTGGTCCAACCGGGCCTGGCCGTGCTCGCTCCCCGAAAAGACGACGACGTGGATGTTCTCGGCCGCCGACTTGAGCTTGTCCACGCGAGACTGCGGCACGAGTGAGTCACGTGACCCATACGCCAGGAGCACCGGACGGCCCTTGTAGGGCCTCAACAGGTCGGCGAGCACGACGACCTTCGGACGGATGCCGACAACGGCCGCACCCAGCCACTTGACCGGCAGAAGGACTTTGCTCGCTCCCCGGAACGCGATGAACTCCCACCAGCCGTCGATCGCCTCGTCAAGGCTGCCGTAGGCGCCGTCGAGAAACAAGGCTTCAACATCGTCGGGCCGGGCCGCCGCCACCCGGGCGCACGAGACGCCGCCCATGCTGCTTCCGACCAAGACCACCCGCGCCTCGGGCTTCCTGGCCCGCACCCAATCCAAGGCCGCCTCGACGTCCAAGGTCTCGTCGATGCCCAGGCCCACCCGCCGGCCCCCGCTCTTGCCGTGGCGGCGCAGGTCGAAGAACACCGACGACCACCCCTGGTCGGCAAGAAGCTGCGCATAGGGGGCGAACTCGCAACGGTTCATGAGGTAGCCGTGGACGCAGACGGCGACCTTGTCGCCGCCGACGTCGGTCAGCCATCCGGAAAGGTGGACACCGTCGCGGGTCGTGAACACCACGTCCTCTTGGGGCAGGCCGACCATGGCGGGGCCGAACCACTGCACGATCCGCATCGGCTTCAGACTGAACACCGTGGCCCCGACAATGACGAGGACGTAAAGCCCGGCCAAGGCCAGAAGAACGGTCCAGACAAGGGTCACCTGGTCAAATCCTCTAGAATAGGAGACCACGCGGACAAGGGACACACGACAGAAACATGTTTGCGCTCAATTTCTACTCGGAACTCTACGGCGACGTTTTGGCGAACAACCGCAAGACAGCCACGATCCGCCTTGGCGACAAGTCGGACAAGTATCGGACGGGCATGCTTGTCTGGGTGACGGTCGGCCCACGCTTCGGACGACGCCAGAAACTTTACACTGCGATCCTTGACCGCGTGGAGGTCAAGCAGATTCAAGACCTCTCGCCCCGCGACATCGAACGGGAGAACCCCGAACTCCGGAGCGAAGACGAGGTCATCGCCCTCCTCACCCGGGTGTACGGCGAGTTCATCACCCCGGCCCACCAAGTGACGGTCATTTACTTCTCGCGCGTCGACGAGTGAGCATGTGGATCGCCGACAGCCACCGGTCGCGCGAAATCGACCGTGCCGCCCGCGAGACCTACGGCATGACAACCGCCGTGCTCATGGAGCGGGCCGGGCTCGCCGTCTTTGAACTCCTGACCCAGATGGCCCCTCCCCGCGGCAAGGTGGCCGTGCTGTGCGGCAAGGGCCACAACGGCGGCGACGGCTTTGTCCTCGCCCGCCTCGCCTCGCAACACCAGTTCCAAGTGGAATGCCTGGTCTGCGCCACCGAGGCAGACCTCGTGGACTCGTGCCGCCAACAGATGGTGCAGGCCCGGACACAGGGGGTGGAGCCTGTCTTCTGCGACGACCCCAAGTGGAACGAACGCCTCGAAAACCTACGCCACAAAGACGTCGTGGTCGACGCCATGCTGGGCACGGGGGTCGAAGGTGGCCTGAAGGGGCCCGTGCTCACGGCGGTGCAAAAGGTCAACTTGAGCGGGGTGCCGCTCTTGGCCGTCGACCAGCCGACCGGCATCCACACCGACACTGGCGAAGAACTTGGCGACAGCGTCTACGCCACCAAAACCGTCACCTTCGGCTTGCCCAAGCCGTACCTGTTCCAGTCCGCCGGGCTGGAGCACGCAGGCGACTGGTCGGTGGCCGACATCGGCCTGCCCAAAGAGCTACGCCGGGCCCCGACGGGGGCCCGGCTCCTCGACGCCCAGTGGGTCGTCGACCGCCTGCCCGAACGGGTCAAGACCAGCCACAAAGGCGCCAACGGCCATGTGCTCGTCGTCGCCGGGAGCACAGGCATGCGTGGTGCCGCCGTCTTGGCCGTCGAGGCCGCCTATCGGGCCGGGGCAGGCATGGTCACCGTGGCTGGGGTCTCCGCAGTCTGCGACACCGTGTCACGCCGGGTGCCCGAGGCCCTGCTGTTACCCCTCGAAGAAGTGGAGGGCGCTGTCTCGCCTGCCGCCGCCGAGGTCATCCTGGCCGCGAACGGGAGGTTCGACGCGGCTCTCTTCGGCCCGGGCCTGACCCATGGGCCCGCGGCGAGCAACTTTCTCGGCCGCCTGTGGCCGCGATGGGAAAAGCCCTGCTGCATCGACGCCGACGCGATCAACGCCGTCGCCCTCGGCCTTGCCCTTCCCCCGGTGGACTGCGCCCTGACACCCCATCCCGGTGAGATCGGCAGGCTGCTCAAGTGGCCGGTGCCGGTGGTGCAGAGCGACCGGTTCCACGCGGTGCGGTCGGCCGTCAAACTGACCGGCAAGACCGTGCTCCTCAAAGGGCCCTACAGCATCGTCGGCGACCCCGACGAGCCGCTCAACGTCAATCCGACCGGCAACCCCGGCATGGCGACGGCTGGTATGGGCGACGTCCTCGGCGGCATCGTCGCCACCCTGTGTGCCCAAGAGCTGACGCCCTACGAAGCGGCGTCGTGCGCGATGTTCTGGCATGGCGCCGCGGGTGACGACTGTGCCAAAGACCAGGGTGCGATCGGGTTTCTTGCCCGCAACGTCGTGACCCAACTACCGAGGACTCGCGCTAAACTGGTCGCATCGTGCTCCGAACGCTGACCGTTTGCCTCTGTGCCGCCGTCGCCGCGTGCGCCCTGGCGCAGAGTGCCAAGACGATCAAACTCACGTTCCCGTCCGAAGGCAACCGGGAGGTTTGGCTGCAGTCGAAGTCGGAGTCAGCGACCGTTCCCGAGACAAAGAGTGTCAACGGCAAGGCTGTCGAGTTGAAGACCACGGCCGCCGACGACAAGGAGCTTGCCGTCTTTGTCCACGACAAGGCCACGGGCATGGTGGCGACCCACTTGGTCAGCGACCTGAAGGACGGGGGCTGGACCGTCGGGCCCGACGAATACAAACTGGTCCGAGGGGCGCGGGTCACCGTCTCGACCGACAAGGGGCCGGTCGCCAGCGCGCAGGTGGACCTGACCCTCGGAGACGTGAAGCGCACCGCGTTGCTGTCCCCTTCGGACAAGGGCGTCGTCAGCTTCAACCTGTTGCCCCCCGGCGACGGAGTCTTCACCGTCAAGTACAAGGTCGGCGGGGCTGACAAGTCCCTCGACCCCCAGACGTTCACGATCAAGCCGACCACCGGTGGCTGGGTCGACGTGAAGCTGACCGTCCCCGATGGAGCGGACATCGTCCCGACCGAACCGGTCGCCAAGCCCGGCGAAGGCGCCGCGAAGCCGTCGGACGCCGGAGACAAACCCAAAGACCAGGAGAAAACGAGCGGCCCCGGATCGGTCATCGGGTTGCTCGTCAACATGCTCGTCGGGCTGGGCCTGGTCGGCGGGCTGGGTTACGCGGCCTGGTGGTACGTCAAGCACAACCGGGACAAGGTCACCGAGATCATGGACAAGGCTGGGGTACCGCTCAACCAAGACCCCGCCGACCCCACCGGCGCCGCGCCCGTCGTGCCCCAAGCACCGAAGCCGATCGTCAAGATCGTCCTCGACGGCACCGACCCAAGCCCCGCGCCAGCGGTATCCACGGTGGGGACACCGGTCCGCAACCCGAGGTTGGTCGCCAGCGACGGCACCGTCGTCGCCCTCGCCGTAGGAACGGTCATCGTCGGGCGTGAAGCCGGCCTCGACATATCACTCCCCGACGAGGGCAGCGTCTCCCGCCGCCACGCCAGCATCCAGCGGGACGGAGGGACGGTGACCTTAAGTGACGACGGGAGCACCAACGGGACTTACGTGAACGGGTCGAAGTTGTCGGCCCCTGCCGTGTTGCACCCCGGGGACACCGTCCAGTTCGGTGCGGTCGCCTACCGGTACGAGGAGTGACATGGGCCGCGTCCTGACCAAAGCCGTCCTATGCGCCGTCGCCGGTGTGCTGGGCTGGGTGATGACCGAGCCCCTGATGCCCACCGACTCGCGCAACGCCGACTGGGCGGCCCGCGAACGCGTCATGGTCCTCGTCATCGTCGCCCTCATCGGGCTCGTGGCCGGGTTGATCCAAGGCTTCCAGCGCGGAGGCAAGACCAACATCATGCTCGCCGGCGGGCTTGGCTTGGTGTTCGGTTCGATCGGGGGGCTCTTCGGCCACTCCATCGGCGGGGCGATGGTGGCCGGCATGTTCCGGCCGGACGTCTTCTTCGGCGGATTTTCGCCCGCGACCGTCGTCGCCCGCATCGTCGCTTTCGCACCGATCGGGGCCCTGCTGGGCGCGGCGATCGGCGGCACCCAGATGTCGAAGCGCGGAGTCGTCTCCGGGGTCCTCGGCGGCTTGATCGGCGCTGTCCTCGCTGGCGCGACGTTCGACCTCATCGGATCGGCCCTCGCCCCCCTTCTCATGACGATGCGCGGCAACAACGAGGTCGGGCTCGGCTCGAGGGCCGTCACCGCCCTGTCGCTCGGGCTCTTCGTCGGACTCTTCACCGCCTTGGCCGACTTGGCCAGCCGCCAGGCTTGGCTCCGCCTTGTGTTGGGCCGCAACGAGGGCAAGGAATGGCCCATCGACGCCGCCCAGACCAATATCGGCCGTGACGAACGGGCGCACGTGCCTCTCTTCAACGACCCCAACGTCGCCCCCCTCCAGGCCGTGATCGTGCGGCAAGGCACCCAGTACGTCCTCCACGACCCAGGTTTGTCACCGGTAGGCGTCGGACTGAACGGCCACCGCCTGATGCAACCCACCGCCCTCAACCGGGGGGACACGATCATGGTGGGTTCGAACCAGTTGCAGTTCCTGATGAAGGCCAGTGCGGCGGCGAGGGCCCACGAGGGCCGGCATGCCGCGGTCATGGTCGGCGGGCCCCAGGTCGGTCCGGCCCGGCCCGCACCGACCGCGCCCGTCCAACCCATGCCGCAACAAGCCGTCGCGCCCCAAACCCAGGCTTACCACCCCCCCGTGCAGACCCAGGCGTACCAGGCACCGGCCGCGTCGGCCGCGGCCGTCCTCATCGCCACTGCTGGGCCGCTCACCGGCCAACGGTTCCCCATTGACCAGCCCGTCCAAGTCGGTCGCGAGGGCCAGGGGATCCCCATGGGGTTCGACACCATGGCGAGCCGACGCCACGCTGCATTGACGCCGCTTCCCGGCGGACTGGCCGTCCAGGATCTCGGGAGCACCAACGGCACCATGGTCAACGGGCAGCGGGTCGGCACGGCCACCATGCGCCCCGGCGACACCTTGCAGATCGGGTCTTCTACGTTTAGGCTAGAGTAAGGAGACAGGAACGAGTCGCGATGAGCAACGATCCGAACAAGACCGTCATGGGCGGGCCGACGCCCGACCCCAACCGCACCGTTCTGGGAGGGCCGGTGCCCAACTTGGGCGCGACCCAAATGATGGCCGCTCCGCCTGCCGCTGGCGACCCCAACAAGACTGGGGCATGGTCGCCGGGCAAGCCGCTCATCGTGACCGTCACCAACAGCCGCCTCGCGACGATGGCCAACGGGCCCGCCCGCGAGCAGTTCCTCTTGGAGATCACCGCGCCCAACGAACCAGGTCTCCCGGGCATGTCGGTCGGCAGTGGGCCGCGCACACCGCTCAATCTGTGCCTCGTCATCGACCGTTCGGGCTCGATGGAGGGCGCGCCCCTCGAATACGCCAAGCAGGCCTGTGGCCATGTCGTCGATCTCCTCAGCCCCAACGACGTGCTGAGCATCGTCCTCTTTGACGAGGTCGTCGAGGTGCTCATGGCGCCCCAGCGCGTCACCGACAAAGCGGCGGTCAAGGCGGGTATCGCCCAGCTGACCCCCGGCTACACGACCAACCTTTTCGACGGCCTCACCTTGGCCGCCCAGCAGTTGGGGATGACGGCAGACCCGAACCGGGTCACGCGCATGGTCGTGCTCACCGACGGCGAGCCCACCGCCGGGATCAAGGAATTCGCCCCCCTTGTCGCCCACGCCGGCGAAATCCGCCAGAAGGGCATCACCTGCACGTTCTTGGGCTTTGGGCCCGACTACAACGAAGAGCTATTGGCCTCGATGGCCAAGAAGTCAGGGGGCAACCACTACTACATCCCCCAGCCGCAAATGATCCCGCAGGTCTTTGACACCGAGCTTGCCCAGCTCATGACGGTGACCTCGACCCAACTGAAACTGTCCCTGAAGTTCGCCCGATGGGTGAACCTCAAAGGCTGCACGGGTCACACCCTCACGGGCGGCGAGCGCGAGGTCAACGTCGATTTGGCCGACATGGAGCGGGGCGCGACGATGCAGGTCGTGGTCGACCTGGAGTTCCCCAACCACCCCTTGGGCCACTACCGCGTAGCGGGTGGAAAGCTGTCCTACACCTCTCTCGGTGGAGCAACCGAGGTCGTCGACGTTGACTGCGTCATGGAGTTCACCGCCGATGCGGCGCGCTACTCCGTCGCGCCGGATGCGCGGGTGGCGGCGGCGGCTGAGGTCAATATGGCCAGCCGGTTGGTCGAGAAGACGATCATGGGCTTGAAGACGCAGGCGATCACGGCCGCAGTGGCCATGGCTGACTTGCAGAAGACGCAGGCGTTGTTGCTGTCCCAAGGGCGTCAGCAGGAGGCCCGGGAGGTCACTCTGGCGATCCAGGCGATCCAGAGCGGAAACACCGGGCATGCCGAGAAGACGCTGATGGGGACAGTAGTCCAGTTGGACCAAGGGAAGACGAAGGGCGCTTAAAGCCCGACTCAGACAAAACACTGGTCATTTTGTTCTTTTCGTCACGCAATTGATCGAATCGATCATATTCCAAATTCATCATCATTACGATTTTCTAACATTGCGCCCTTTCCTTGCCACTGTAGCGACTTTTGTTTGCTAGAATGCCAATGATATGGCCCACCCAAAGTCAATCGCCGTACTTGTTGTTTCGACCCTGGTTGCTGCTATTGCTAGCGCCTCCACAGCATGGTCCCTGGATCACTCTGCGAGCACAACTTCGACCCCGCCTCCACCCGGCTGGCATATCTGTTATCATGGCTCAGACTCCTGCTCGATCAACTGTTCGGTCGGCGGTGGAAGCGGCGGATACACCATTTGTCCGGCAAGCGGCAAGGAGTCATGCGCTGGCACAGACTGCTCATCAAATACTTGCTCTTGCACAACCTACACGGATAGTGCGTGCACCAACTTCTCCAACAACTCCATGAAGCCAGTACAGCAGTGTAACTACTGAGACACACAGAGGACGCCCGAGAGCCTTCCAGCAAGTACCCACCACCATGAACCACATTCGGTTTGGAAATGGTCAGGTGCGAGTGTCAACATACCGATCAGGGCTGACCCTTGTCGAATTGCTCATTGTCGCGGCTATTGTTGCCATACTTGCTGCCCTCATAACAGTCGGCATTCAAGCAGCCATACATGCCGCAATATCTTCGGCGTGTCTGCAAAACCTGCAATCGATAGGCAAAGCCTACTCCCTCTACATAGAGGATCATGACGGCAATTTCCCACCCTATTTTGACAATGCCAGTGTTCCGATGAGGCCAGACAATTCGGAACTGTTGGTAGTTGACCTGGGGAAATACGGAGCTGACAAATCACAGTTCTTTTGCCCACTAGACTCCTTCAGCAGTAGATTCGATGAGCGTAGCAATTATGATCATACATATAAGAGCTACGCCTACTCGATTGGATTTCAGACTCTGATCCCAGCTGACTCGACCTACTTCAAGCTCAACATCTCTGCGTTGCGTGCCCCCAGCATGACTTTCGTCCTTACGGACAGTTTTGTTGTCGGCGATCATCCTACACCATATCCTCAGACAGGCCATGGTGATCAAGTTAACGTACTATTCGCCGATTGGCATGTAAAGCAGAAATCTACTCATGGCTTTGACTTTGGTTGCACTTATCCAGGACAGACTCCGTCCTGCAAGGAGCCGTGACGGCGTAAAGATCATGGCTGAAGCTGCGCAATTGCAGGACGGGCGAGCAAACTCGCTTCGCTCTGGAAGACTTCGTCAAGCTTCCTTATGCCTGGCAATTGGCATTCCTTACGCAGTAATCCAAAAATGTCCTGGCAGACCACAAACTTGGAAATTGCTAAAGCAACAATCTATTTGGGGATCCGTAAATCAAATCAGAATATGCCTTGCAACTTTCCAGTCGAATCGCCTAACGTCTCGACCTTAACCCCGACAAAGTCGAGCATCGAGAGGAACAGGTTGTTCATTGGCGTCTGCTCCGGCACCACAAGGTGACGGCCAGCGGCGAGTCGGCCGCCACCCCGACCAGCCACCAAGACAGGCAGATGGTCGTGGTTGTGCCGGTTGCCGTCGCTGATCCCGGCCCCATAGACCAACACGGTGTTGTCCAAAAGCGTCCGGCCGTCGAGTTCCTGGATCCCCTGCATTTTCTTCAGCACATACGCCATCTGGGCCACATGGAAGGTGTCGATCTCCGCCTTTTTCGCCAGCTTGCCGGGGTCGTCGCCGTGGTGGCTGATGTCGTGATGGCCCTCGCTGATGCCGATCTCGCGATAGGGGCGGTTGCTGCCGTCGTTAGCGAGCATGAAGGTGCAGATTCTCGTCAGGTCGGCCTGGAACGCCAGCACCATCATGTCGCCCATCAGCCGGATGTGTTCACCCCGGTCTTGGGGGACGCCCACCGGCATCTTGACCTCGGCAGGGGCGGAAACTTGCTTCGACTCCTTTTCGATCCTCGTCAGCCGCTGTTCGACCTCGCGGACGCTCTGGAGATACTCTTCCAGCTTCATCTGGTCGTGCTTGCCGAGCCGCCCGCGCAAGGCGTCGGCGTCTTCGGCGACAAAGTCCAAGATCGACCGGTCGTACTGGGCCCGCTTCGCCCGGCTCTCCATTGCCTCGACGGTCTGGCCGTTGCCAAACAGCCTTTCGAAGACCTGGCGTGGGTTGACCTCTTTGGCCACCGGCGTCGTGGCGGAACGCCACGAGATGTTGGAGGAATAGGCGCACGAATAACCGCTGTCGCAGTCGCCGTTGAGGCCGCTGCGCTCGCACCCGATCTCCAGCGATGGGAACCGGGTGTTCCCGCCGATCGCTTGGGCCGCCACCTGGTCGGCGCTGATCCCGTTGTGGATGTCCGCCCCGGCTGTCTTCTTGCAGTGCACGCCGGTCAACCACGTCGCGGTCGAACGGGCGTGGTCGCCTGGGCCGTCACCCAGGGCGGCGGCATTGTTTTGGGCCAGGCCCGAGATGACGTTGAGCGAACCCCTCAGCTCGCGGAGCGGCTCTAAGATCGGGGTGATCTCCAGCTTGCCCGCGGCGGCCGGAGTCCACTTGTCCATGTTGATGCCATTGGGAACAAAGGCGAACGCCATGCGCACCGGCTGCGCTTTCACCGACTGGGCGAGGGCGGTTGTCGGGGCCATGACCTCCAGCATCGGCAGGGCCAAGGCGGTGCCGACCCCCTTCAGGAAGGTCCGTCGTTCGATCCGGTTGTTCATCGGGCTTCTCCAGTGTACGCGCGTTTGCGGAAGACGTCGCTTTTCACAATGCTCTTGATGATGCTTTCCAGCGTCGAGCCGCCCGCTTTGGCTTGCTTCACGATCTCGTCGACACTGCAGCGGTCGGCGGGGCGTAGTCCGCGGCCAAGGCCGTAGACGAGCAGCTTCTCGGTGATGGCGCGCAGGAACTCGTCGCGTCGGCCCGCCAACACCTTGCGAAGGTCGTCGACCCCGTCAATGGCCTGGCCGCCAGGCAGTGTGCCCGTCGCGTCGACCTTGAATGGGCCGTCCATCGTCCGCCACCGCCCGACCGGGTCGAAGTTTTCAAGGGCGAACCCGATCGCGTCCATTTGCACGTGGCAGGAGGCGCAAGCGGGGTCGGCCCGGTGGGCCGCCATCCGTTCCCGGATCGTCTTCGCGGTGGCGGCCTTGTGGTCGTCGGCGAGGACCGGGGTGTTGGGCGGCTGGGGCGGCGGCGGGGTGCCGAGGACCTCCTCCAGGACATACCGGCCCCGCTTCACCGGCGACGTGCGGTTGGGGTTGCTCGTCACGGTGAGGAAGCTGGCCATGCCGAGCAGGCCGCCACGGTGAAGCCCCTTGGTGTCCACCCGCCGGAAACCTTCGCCCTTGACCCCCGGGACGCCGTAGAAGTCGGCCAGCCGTTCGTTCATCTGCGTGTCGGTGGCGGTGACGAGGTCGATGACGGGCCGCTTGTTCCGGAGCACGTCCATGAAGAAGTACTTCGTCTCGCGGGCCATGTCGGCCTTCAATTTGTCATCGACCATCGGGAACAGCGTCGGGTCGGGGGTCAGCGTCGCGAGCTTGCGCAACTGGAGCCATTGGCCGACAAAGTCGTCGGAAAGCGCTTTGCTCTTAGGGTCGGCCAGCATGCGCTCCACCTGGGCGTCGACGACCCTCGGGTCCATGATCTTGCCCACCGCGGCCGCGTCGGTCAGTTGCTGGTCGGGCATCGAAGACCACAGGAAGTAGCTGATGCGCGAGGCATAGTCATAGGGGTCGAGCGGCACGTTGGTCTTGCCGTCCTTGGGCCGGTCGTCCGTCTCCGCCCGATAGAGGAAGTTCGGGGAGACGAGGACCGCTTGGACGGCCACCTGGATTCCCTTCTCGTAGCTGTCACCCCCTCGGCGGACCGAATCATAGACCGCCATGATGCGGTCGAGTTCTGGGCCCGAGACCGGCCGGCGGAACGCCCGGCTGGCGAACCGTCCCAGCACAGTCCGTGCTGCGGTGACGTGGTCGCCTCCCTTGGGATAGGTGAAGACCACCGAGTTCGGGTCGGGCTTTCTCGGGGCGCTCCCGGCCAGAGGCCCTTCAACCTCCACCCACTGCACCACCAGGTTTCGGTCTCGCTTTTCTGGATCAGGAAACTTTTCGTCGTAGTAGTCGTTGGTGAAAGCGACGGACACCGAGTTGTGCCCTTCGGGCAGTTCGACCGGGATCTCGACCACCTTGGACTGACCGCGCAAGGTGTTGACCGCGATGTTTTGGACCAGTCTGCCGTTGACCCCGACGGCAAGGTTGGGTAGGGCGGGCCCACCCTGCATCCCATAGGCGGCGACGCGGACGCGGTAATCGCCGGCGGAAGCAACCTTGAACGGCAACGTGAGCTTGCCCTCGGAGAAGAACAAGACCTCGCTCTCGTCGGTCAGTCGGGCGGTCTGGAGCTTGAGGTCGGCGGGAAACACGAGACGCTGGGTGCTCGGGCCGGTGACAGGAACGGCGGCGCGGGCCAGTTTCTCGGCCGCGGCCATGTACATCTCGAAGTGCAACGGCGACACGGAGAGGACGTCGCCGATCGTGTCGAAACCGTAGCCGACGTCGTCGGACGGGAAGGCGTCGGCAGGGTGCAGGTCGACCCCGACCAGGTCGCGCACCGTGTTGTTGTACTCGCTGCGGTTCAGGCGGCGGATCGTGACCTTGCCGATGTCACCCAGGTCGCACTTTGTCGCCATCGCCCGTTGGAACCAGCTGACGAGTGCCTCGCGCTCGGCGACGGTCGGCGACGGTGAACCGGGGGGAGGCATGATCTGCCCTCGGAGCCGCTGGACAAGCTTGTCGGCCTCGTCCGTCGACTTGTCCACCCACTTCAGGCCGTTGATCTGCGCGACGTCGAAGCCACCGGCCGCGTCTTGGCCGTCGTGGCAGGGTGCGCAGTACTTGGTGACGAGCGGGCGGACCGACTTCGTGAACTCGGCGTCGAGCTTGGGGTCGACCTGCCCTTGTGGCGCAGACGGCACGGCCAAGGCGGCGACGAACGCGGCCCCTGCCACAGGCAGGCTGACCTTGCGCAATGTCTGGAACCTCTCCATGCCCCTCTACATTCCCATTGTACGGATGCGAGGCGTCCGACGCGAGGCTTAACGCGTAGAATCAGGCAGACCATGAAGAAGTTCCTTGCCGCCGTCACAACCGCCGTCGCCGGGGTCGCGGTGAGTGCGATCAGTCTCTTTCCCTCTCACACCACGCCGATGGACACCGAAGCCGACAACATTTATGGGTTCACGATGAAGGACATCGACGGCAAGGACACCAGCCTCGAAAAGTTCAAGGGCAAGGTCCTCCTCATTGTCAACGTCGCGAGCAAGTGCGGGAACACCCCGCAGTACGAGGGCCTTGAAAGGGTCTTTGAGAAGTACCAGGACAAGGGTTTGGTCGTGATGGGGTTCCCGGCTAACGAGTTCGGGGCCCAGGAACCCGGCACCAACGCCGAGATCAAGAAGTTCTGCACGGCGACCTATGCGGTCAAGTTCCCCATGTTCTCAAAGATCGTGGTGAAGGGGGCGGACACCCACCCGCTCTACAAATGGCTCCTTGCCCAGACTCCCCAACACCAAGACATCGAGTGGAACTTCGCCAAGTTCCTTGTCGGTCGGGACGGCAAGGTCGTCGCCCGTTACAGCCCCAAGACCCAACCCGAGGACAAGGGACTCGTTGCGGACCTGGAACAGGCCCTGGCCGCCCACTAGAGGTCAGCCGGTGAACCGGTAGCCGACGCCGCGCACGGTCAAGAGCCGACGGGGGCGGGAAGGGTCCGCCTCGATCTGCTCGCGCAACCACCGCACGTGGACGTCCACCGTCCGAGGCGAGACGTAGGCGTCTTGACCCCAAACGCGGTCGAGGAGCGTCTCCCGGCTGAAGACTTGGCCCGCGTTACGCACCAAGAAGTGGAGCAGGGCGAACTCCCGGGGCTTCAGCGTGAGCGGGACGCCGTCAAGCCAGGCGGTGTGAGTCTGGGGGTCGATCTTCAGGCCCCCTGCCTCGACCGTCTGCGACGGTGACTCGGCACCGACCCGGCGGAGCACCGACCGCACCCGCGCAGAGAGTTCGGCGAGTGAAAACGGCTTCAGGACGTAATCGTCACCGCCGAGGTCGAATCCCTGGACACGGTCTTCCTCCGATGACTTGGCGGTCAGGAAGATGATCGGGACGGTCGAGTCCCGGCGGACGGTCCGGGCGAGGTCGAACCCCGACCTCTGGGGCAGCATCACGTCGAGGACCAGCAGGTCTGGCTTGGTCATCTTGACCAGGCGCATCCCTTCCTCCGCGCTTGCGGCGGTGAAAACGGTGTGGCCGTCGCGCCTCAGCCTGTGCTGGACGGTCTCAAGGATTGTCGGTTCGTCGTCGACGACGAGGATCTTCATGAGGTGGCGATGATCTCGACGTTGGCGCGAGGCACGGTGACCTCCTGGCCGTCGTCGAGCTTCGCCACGAGAACACGCACTTCCGTGCCCGACTCGACCACCTGGAGTTGTGCAGGCAACCCGGTGACCGTCCCCAAGCGACCAAAGTAGGGCTCGCGGATGATGCGTACCGGAGTCCCTTCGGCGAGAACCTGTCCGGCCTGGGCCGGCGGCAGCTCGCCGGCGGCGTGGAGGACGGGGGCGATGACTTCGGGTCTGATGACGCCGGCCCGGATCTGGGTCGCCCCGTTCAGACTGGCCTCGTGCCCCTCGATAGACTTGAGAAGTTGAAAAGTCCGCTCCGCCATCCGGAGCTCGCCAAAGCCCTCGGTGCAGACCAGGGTCGTCGCGACGTTCTCTTGTCCGGTGATCGCGACGCCGATCTCATATCCCAACAAGTCGATCAGGTCCGCGTCGCGGACGGCGCCGACGACGATGCCGGCGACCTCCAGGTCGTTTGCCTTACGCAACGCGGCGGCCGTTACGCCACGCCCGCCGACGAGGACCTTGCCCTTGTCCGAATCCTGGATATGGCTGTCGTCGAGAACGTCGGCCCCGCTCGCCACCGCGACCCGGATCGTGCCCCGTCGCTCGCCTCCGATCCCAAAAATGCCTTGGACCATAGCGCCGCGGGTCTCGACGACGGCGCCCTCTTCGGGAAGCACGCGGACAACCTTGCCCGCCACATATGCGGTGAGGTCGACCGGGATGGACGGCTCCCGGACCAGGACGTTGCCGGTGATCTCGCTGATCCCCTCGACAATGCCGGAGTAGTCGCAGACAACCTCTTGCGAGAAAAACTTGCCGAAGAGGCCCTTGGTCTTTGCGACGGTCTGGCCTTTCTCGACCTGGTCGCCCACCTTCACCAGGGAGGCGTCGGCGACGTCTTTGGCCTCGATGCCGAGCTTTTCGGCCAAGCGGACGGTCTGGAGGAGGCCCGGCAGCAACGCCCGCGCGACCACGGTGGCGGGGCCGACTTCGTCGCCCTCTTTGACGAGCACCTCTCCCTTGATCGGCAGCCGACGGACGCGTTGGACGACGGTGTCGGCGCTGACGGTGAGACCTGGCGTGTATGCGCTACCCAAGGGATTTGACCTCCGGTGAACCGGACGGCAAGTTTAGCATGGTGGCGGAAGGGGTTATCAATTTTCACCCAGGCCGTAAGACCAAGGCTCACGTTACGCGGTCCTGGTTAAGGCCAAGTTAAGGAGGGCCCCTGGGTACGATCTTGCCCCGTGAAGGCCATCGCCAAGTCGCGTCCCGAGCCAGGGCTGGAGATCGTTGAAGTCGAGGAGCCCCAATGCCGGCCCGGGTGCGTGAAGCTCCGCGTGGAGCACGGGAGCGTCTGCGGCACCGACCTCCACATCTATAACTGGGACGCCTGGGCCCAGAACCGCATCCAGCCGCCTCGCATCGTCGGCCACGAGTTCTGCGGGACGGTCGTCGAGGTCGGGTCTGGCGTGACCAAGGTCAAGGTCGGTGACTTTGTCGCCAGCGAGAGCCACATCATCGACCCTGCCTCGCCCGTCTACTTGGCGGGTAACGGCCACGTCGACCCCACCACCACCATCCTCGGGGTGGACGTCGACGGCGGGTTCTCGCCCTACGCGGTGGTCCCTGAACTCAACGCCCGCCCGGTGCCCCCCGGCGTGCCCCACAACGTCGCCAGCATGATGGACGCCCTCGGCAACGCCGTGCACACCGTCATGGACGGCCCCGTCGAGGGCCAGACCGTGCTGATCACCGGACTGGGGCCGATCGGCATGTTCGCTGTCGCCGTCTGCAAGGCGCTCGGTGCGGCGAAGATCGTCGCGACCGAGGTCTCTCCGTACCGGATCGAGTTGGGCCTCAAGGCCGGGGCCGACGTCGTCATCAACCCCAAGGAGGAGTTTGCCGACGAGAAGATTTCGAGGATGTTTCCCGGGGGCGTGGACGCGACCCTGGAGATGTCGGGCCATCCCACGAGCTTGGACCTCGCGATCCGCATGACCCGTGCCGAAGGCCGGGTCTCTTTGTTAGGCGTCTATGCCGACGTCCTGCGGATGGTGGATTTCAACCAGATCGTCTTCAAGGGACTACGGCTCCACGGCATCGTCGGCCGGCGTATGTGGGACACGTGGGACCAGATGACCTGGTTGTTGACCGAAAAGAACCTGGACGTCAACGCGGTGATCACCCATCACGTGCCGTGGCAGGACTTCGACGGGGCGATGCGCCAGATGAAGTCGGGAGAGGCGGGGAAGATCGTGCTGGATTTCTCCGCCGAGTAAGCGGCGGGGCCCAGGCTCGACCAGCCTCAAGCCTCTGGCCGGCCCACCCCGCCGGTACAATGCCGCGCATGAGAATCGCCGTCCTGCCGTTCAACGCCGCCAAAGACTCGCGGCCGGCGTTGGCCCGCCAGTTTGCCCAGTTCGCCAGCGAGATCGCCCGGAGCGTCAGCGACGGCGACATCGACGCGGTGAACTACATGGCCCAGTTCCAAGAGGACGGGGTCGTCAGGGCGGCGTTGGTGAACCCGAGCGAGGAACTGAACGAGCCTGAGATGCTCCAACAGTTCTTGGCCCAGGCGAAGCCGGACAAGCTGGTCGACGGCCTCTATGCCGAAAACCCGAACGGCGGCGGCAAACTCACCTACCGGGTCTTTGAGGACCCCAGCGGCGAACCGTCCAAGACCGAAGAACTGAACTTCCTTCCCGGCGGCGAGTTCGGTGTCCTGCGGTCGTTCATCAACGAGCTTGTCAGCGTGGCGGGAGGCAAGCTGCCCGACGAGATGCTTGATGACGAAAACCTCTTCGGCACGACCGACCCGGGCGCCTTCACCAAGTTCTTGGAGGGATACGACACCGCCCAGTACATCGAGCGGTCGTCGGGCAACGTGACCAAGGAGTTCAGCCCCGACCCCGCGTTTGACGCTCTGTTCAACGCCATCGAGAAAGACCCGGATTGGGAAGCCCCGATGCTCGTCGCATTGCAGATCGTGCGGTTGTGCACCAACTTCCGCGTCGGCAACGCCAACAACCTGGAGACTGTCCTAAACAAACTCGCTGAGAAGCACGGAGAGGACGGGCGGGTCTGGTACGCCCTCGGCGACCTCAAGGCCACGGTCGGAGACAACGCCGCCGCGGCGGACGCCTTCGAGAAGGCGCTGAGGTTCGAACCCAACGAGCCTGCGATCATGACCCGGCTCGCCGTCACCCAGCTCAATTTGGGCATGCCGGTAAACGCGGAGCGCAACCTCCGCCAGGCCATCGAACTGGAAGGCGACGAGAAACCGAGCCTCGACATCTTGTCAAACGTCCTCGTCCAGACCGGACGGGCCCACGAGGTGCCCGCGATGTGGAAGGACGTCGTCGACAAGAACCCCCAGAACGGCTTGGCCCAGAGCAAGTACGCCATGGCTCTGCTCCAGAGCGGCCGCAAGGACGAGGCGGTCAAGGCATTCGACCACGCCCTCGAGACGGTGGAGGACAACCTGGTCGTGAAGCGGTTCTACGCCCCCCTGCTGGCCCAAGAGGACGACCTCGACCGTGCGATGGACTTCTACGAGGACGTCTTGGACGAGAACCCGAACGACGTCCCGCTGATGATCGAGTACGCCCAGACCCTGCAGAAGGCGAAGCGCGACTTCGAAGTGCCTCCCGTGCTCAAGAACATCCTGCAGTCGAACCCCGACGTCAACACCAAGGCCAACGTCCAGGCTTGGCTGATCGAACTGGAGCAGCCGAAGCGCGTCGAGGCGGTCCAGGCGGCAAGCGAAAAGGCGGAGAAGGGCGACTTTGACGGCGCCATCCGGGAGTTGAAGCCCCTACGGAACTGGCTGGCGGACTACTGGAAGATGTGGGCCGTCCTCGCCGCCGCCCACAACCACCTGAAGCAATATGGCCCTGCCGAAGAAGCGGCCCGGCGCCTGCTGGAGATCTTTCCCGCTTGCGAGCCTGGCTATGTCGAACTGAACAACGCCTTGGCGGGCCAAGGCAAGACCGACGAGGCGTTCAACCTCATGCAGGTCGCCCTCCACAACATGTCGAACTCGCTGCCGATCGCGGTCAGCTATGCCTTGGCCGCCAAGCGGGCGGGCAATCCGGACGAGGCCAAACGGCTGGCGAAGCAGATCCGGGAGGCGACCAACAACGCGGAAGAGTTGCAGGACGTGCTCGCCGAGATCGAGCGCGACTAACGGCGGTTGGCCGCCGCAATCAATCGGGCGACGGCTTCGATGTCGGACTTGATCTGGCACTCCCAAAAGGTGAGCGACCGGTAGCCGAGGGCTTCGACCTGCTCGAGCCGGTCCTGATGGCGCAACTGGTTTCGGCGGACTTTTTCACGCCAGAACGCCTCGTTTGTCTTCGGGACACGGTACGTGCCGCACAGGTGGCAACCATGCCAGAAGCAACCATGGACGAAGACGACCAACCGTGACGCGGGAAAGACAATGTCCGGCGTGCCAGGCAGCCGACGGTCGTTCTTCCGGTATCCCGTCACCCCCAGTGCACGCAGGGCTTGGCGCAGGCGCTCCTCGGGTTTGGTCCCCGTACTCCGGTTGGCCTGCATCGAACGGCGCACTTCCTCACGCACGACCATGGTCTCGCGGAGGCGGTGGAGTCCGTACCCGGCCTGTTCTTCCATTCGTTCTCACCAGAGGGTCAAGCCCCGGACAAATATGGGGAGAAACCCGCAAAAATGCGAGGCTCCCGTAACAACTCCTGTCGTAAGCTGATGGAGAGAGTTTTTCTCACTTGATTGTGTTCTGAGGCCTCCCTCGCTAAATATCCTACGCGTCTCGATCATCGTTGCCTGCTCTGACCTGACCGCCGTCCTGCCCGACCCATGACCCCGACCGGTCGCGGGTCTGGGCGCGGCGACCCTAGCCGCGTAGAATGGGCCACGCGATGGCTTACCGTGATTTTCAGCACTTCCTTGACGTGCTCCACGCCCAGGGCGAGCTTGTCCGGGTCGCCGAGCCGCTCAGTCCGTACTTGGAGATCACCGAGGTCGCTGACCGCGTGATGAAGGCGGGCGGGCCGGCCCTCCTGTTCGACAACCCGGCCGGAACCGCCCAGCGGCATGGCACGCCCGACCCCCGGAGCGCCGTGATGGGCCAGCCAAGCATCGACCCGGCCGTCCGCCCTTCGGCCACGAGGAGCTATCCCTTCCCCGTCGCGATCAACACGATGGGCACGCGGAAGCGGATGTCGCTCGCCCTCAGCTGCGACGACATCGAAGACCACGCCAATCGGATCGGCAAACTCCTGAAGGCCCGGCCACCTCAGGGGACGATCATGGACAAGGTCAAGTTCGGGGCTTGGCTGGCCGGCGAGATCAAGAACGTCCATCCCAAGACGGTGGGCGAGGGGATAAGCCAAGAAGTCGTGCAGACGGGCGACGCGGTCGACCTCACCCAACTCCCCGTCTTGACCTGCTGGCCGGAGGACGGCGGCCCGTACATCACCCTGCCGCTCGTCTTCACCCATGACCCCGAGACGGGAAACCGCAACGTCGGCATGTACCGTGTCCAGGTGATGGGCCGCGACACCTGCGGCATGCATTGGCAGATGCACAAGACCGGGGCGCGCCACATGGAGGCGGCCGGCGCCCGGCGCAAGAGGATCGAGGTGGCGGTCGTCTTGGGCGGAGACCCGGCCCTGACGTTTTCAGCAGTCTCCCCCTTGCCGCCCGGCATTGACGAGATGCTCTTCGCCGGGTTCCTGCGCCAGGAGAACGTTCGCCTGGTCAAGGCCAAGACAGTGGACCTTCTTGTCCCCGCCGACGCCGAGTTTGTCCTCGAGGGTTATGTCGACCCGTCGGAGCGGGCCCTGGAGGGTCCCTTCGGCGACCATACCGGCTACTACTCGTTGGCCGAAGACTTTCCGGTCTTCCATGTCACCGCAGTGACACGGCGGCAAAACCCGGTCTACCCTGCGACGATCGTCGGCCAACCGCCGATGGAGGACGGGTGGTTGGGCAAGGCGGTCGAACGGATCTTCTTGCCCATGATCCAACTGACGACCCCCGAGATCGTCGACATGAACCTGCCCGTCGAGGCGTGCTTCCACAACGTCGCTTTTGTCTCGATCAAGAAGAAGTATCCCGGCCATGCCTACAAGGTGATGAACGCAGTCTGGGGGTTGGGCGGCCTGGCGTTCACCAAGTTTGTCTTTGTCTTTGACGAGGACACCGACGTCCAAAACATCGGGGAAGTGCTGTTCCGCATCGGGGCTAACTGCGACCCCGGCCGGGACTCGCTGATGTCAAAGGGGCCCGTCGACCAGCTGGACCACGCGGCCATGGCCGAGGGGTTCGGTGGAAAAATCGGGTTCGACTGCACGCACAAGTGGCGGGGCGAGAACGGCTTCGACCGCGACTTCCCCAAGCTGATCACGATGGCCGACGACGTCAAGGCGAAGATCGACGCCCTGTGGCCGAAACTTGGCCTTTAAGAAGCGGAAAACCAGTGAGCTTGTCAGAATCTCACACGCTGGTCCAGGTATCCTGAGTCCATTGGGGCAGTTGCCCCGCTTTTCCTTCAGCCGGAGGGGCGTCCGGCAAGGGGACAAAGGTGAACGTCACCATGGTGTACCGGCCTATTCGCTACGAACAAATGATGAAAGCCGCTGAGGGGATGGATGTCCGTGCCCGCCGAATGTTCGACGGGATGGCGATCTATTCGGGAGAAAAGATGTTCGCTTACCTGGTGGGCGAAGACATTGGCCTCAAACTTTCCCCCGGCGACCTCCAAGAAGCGCTGACCATGCCCGGGGCCGAGTTGTTGAAGGCGAACGCACAAGCCGAGCCGATGCGCGACTACGTCCGCATGCCCCGCGCCGTCCTCGACAACTTCGACTCTTTCGTCGGCTGGGTGCACAAGAGCGCCTCGTACGCGTCTTCGCAAGCCGTCCATTGAGAGGCCTGACTTATCGCCATTCTCGTCGCGGGCCGGAGCTGATAGGGCTCCGGCCCGTTTTGTCGCCCGGACGCGTCCAAACTAGGTGGCCATGAAGAAAATCGGGGTGATCACGAGCGGTGGCGACGCGCCGGGCATGAACGCGGCCGTCCGGGCCGTCACTCGGGCCGCCTTGGGTCGTGGTGTCGAAGTCGTCGGCTTCGTCCATGGCTACCGCGGCATCATCGCCGAAGAGATCCTCGCCCTCGACTCCCGGGCGGTCGGCGGGATCATCAACATGGGCGGCACCATCCTCCGCACCGCCCGCTGCGACGAGTTCCGCACCCCCGAAGGGCGGGAGCAGGCCATGCAAGTCCTCCGTGACAACAACGTCGAGGGGCTCGTGGTCATCGGCGGGGACGGCTCGTTGACAGGTGCCCGCAAGCTCCACGACGAGTTCGGGTTCCCTGTCCTGGGCGTCCCCGGCTCGATCGACAACGACATCAGTGGCACCGACTTTTCGATCGGCTTCGACACCGCCGTCAACACGGCGTTGGAGGCCATCGACAAGGTGCGCGACACCGCACACTCGCACGAGCGGGTTTTCGTCGTCGAAGTCATGGGCAGGGCCAACGGTTTCATCGCCCTCGATGTCGCCCTGACCAGTGGCGCCGAGGCCGTCTTGATCCCCGAGGTGCCGTTCTCCCTGCTCGACATCTGCGACAACCTGAAACGCGCCCGGTCCCGGGGGAAGCGGAGTTCGATCATCGTCCTTGCCGAGGGTGCCGCCCGCGCCGCCGACGTCAAGGAGTTTGTCCAAAAGAACACCGGGTTCGAGGCCCGCTACCTGGTCCTCGGCCACATGCAGCGCGGCGGCTCGCCGACCGCCTTCGACCGGTTGTTGTCCCTGCGCCTGGGCGCCTTTGCCGCCAACCGCTTGATCAGCGGGTTCAGTAACGAGATGGTCGGCGTGGACGGGACAAAGCTGGTCACCCACCCGCTCAGCTATGTCCTCTCGACCGAGCGGACCATCGACCCCGAGCGGCTCCTCCTCGTCGACGTCATGTCCCAATGATCCTGACCGTCACCCTCAACCCCTGCGTCGACCTGACGCTGAACGTGGACGGCCTGAAGCCCCACGACACCAACCGGGTCACGTCGTGCGCGATGGACGCCGGCGGCAAGGGGGTGAACCTCAGTCGGGTCGCGGTGGAACTCGGCGCCGACTCGATCGCCACCGGGTTTGTGGGCGGCGCCAACGGCGCGAAGGTGCGGTATGTGCTCGACGAGCAGGGTGTCGTCTGCGGGTTCGTCCAGACGGAGTCCGAGACACGCGTGAACTACAGCGTCGAAAGCGGCGACGGTGCGCCGACGACCTTCAACACACGCGGCGGGGAGATCCGCCCTCATGAGTGGGAAAGGCTTGTGGCCGCCCTTCGCCACATGAGTTCCAGTGCGTCATGGGTCTGTTTTGGCGGCTCCACTCCTCCGGGCGTGCCGGACGACGCGACCATCCAATTGGCGGACATCGCCCGGGAGGCGGGCGCGAAGGTGCTCGTCGACGCCGACGGCGCGGCGTTGCGGAGGGCTATGGAGTTCAAGCCCGACCTGGTAAAGCCCAACACCGCCGAGGCCGGGCGGTTGCTTGGCCGCGAAATTAAGAGCCTCGACGAGGCCGTCATGGCAGCCCGCGAACTCGTCGGCCAGTTGGCCGCCGGTGGGGTGGCCATCATTTCGCGAGGCGGTGATGGTGCCGTTCTCGCCACCACGGACCGGGTTCTGGAGTCTCCCGGCGCCAAGGTCGAGGTCAAGAGCACCATCGGAAGCGGTGACTCGCTGCTCGGCGGCTTCTTGGCCGGGCTGACCAGTGGCAAGGACCTTGTCGACAGCTTCCGTCTTGGTCTCGCCGCCGGGGCGGCCACGGCGATGACCGACAGCACCGAGATCGCCCGTCGGCAGACTGTCGAGGACCTCTTGCCCCATATCCCGGTCTCGGAAGTCCTCTAGGCAGAGAGGTATCCTCACGTTCCTTGCCGGGATGGCGGAATGGTAGACGCGGCGGTCTCAAAAACCGTTGAGCCAAAAACTCGTGCGGGTTCGAGTCCCGCTCCCGGCACCACCACAGAATCTGTGTAATCTTGGGCGTCCCAAGGCGTCCAATGGATTGGGAGTTCCCAACATGCGTAGCGCTTTGACTCTTGGTTTGCTGACCTTTTCGGGGATGGCCATGGCCCAACTCTATGGTCAGCCAGGCCTGCCGAACCCCGTCTGGACCACCGTCGCCGAGGGGAACGACTGCCGGATCACCCGCGCCCAGACCGTCATCATCTCCAACCAGGGGGACTGGGTGCGCCACTTCCGGTTGATGTGCGGCATCGGAAACAACGTCGTCGTCAACGTTCCCATCATCGCCAACTGGATGAACGAAGACGTCGCCATCGTCCATTTGGGCCAAGTCCGTTCGGTCGGCTACCGGGTTTATATCGAGACCGTCGCGCGAGTCGGCGCAGACTTGGGCGTCCGGTGGGTGACCCTGACCCCGCCCCCCAACATTCACGTCGAACCGTTGCTTTGCAGCCCTTACTGCATCATCCGTATGCAACGGATGGCGGGCATGTACCGCTTCATCGGGCGTCAAATGGTGAACCCCTACTCGCCCGCCAACAACTGGGGCTGCACGGCCCCGGCATGGCGGTTCGGCCCGGGCGGCCTGACGCCGATCGCGGGTGGTGGCGGGCACCACGGCAATCCTCCGGCTTGGCGGTTTGGCCCGGGCGGACTGACGCCCCTGGAGACCGGTGGTGACCAAGGCCGTCACCGCGACCGCGACCGAGACCGAGACCATGATCGAGACCGTGACCGGGGCCGGGACAGAGACGGCAAAGGGCGCGGCGGCGGATAACATAGGCCCGTGAGGGCCGAGATTGTCTCCGTCGGCACCGAGATTCTGCTCGGGCAGATCGTCGACACGAACGCGGCGGAACTTGGCCGGCTGTTTGCGTCTACGGGGGTCGACCACGTCTTCCGCCAGACGGTGGGAGACAACCTGCAACGGCTCGTCGAGGCATTGCGCCTCGCCCTGTCGCGAAGCGACATTGTCGTCACCATCGGCGGCCTCGGGCCTACTGAAGACGACATCACTCGGGACGGCGTCGCCGCCGCACTGGATTCGCCCCTCGTGCTCGATCCCGCCCTCGAGGCTGGTCTCAGGGAGTTGTTCGAGCGTCGCGGTCTAGTCTGGACATCCAGCCAGACACGTCAGGCCCACCGGCCGGAGTGTGCGAGACCGATCGAGAATCCCAATGGCACGGCCCCAGGCCTTTTGGCAATGGCGCATGGCAAGACTGTGATCTGTCTGCCCGGCCCGAGAAACGAGTTCGTCCCCATGGTCAAGGGCCCCGTCGCAGCCGCCTTGGCTGACCTGAGCGGTGGAGGAGCCATCGTCTCACGTGTGTTGCGCGTGGTCGGGATTGGTGAGGCGGCCTTGGAGGAGCGGATCCAAGACCTCTTGGACCTGCCAGATGTCACCGTCGCGCCTTATGCCAAGGTGGGCGAGGTGCACTTGCGCTTGACGACCAGGGTAGCGGCCGGAGGTCAAGCGTCGGCCCTGGACCCCGTCGCCGCGGCGATCAGGGCCCGACTGGGCACCATGGTGTACGGCGAAGACGACCAGAGCCTTGAGGCGGTGGTGCTCGACCTCATGCGTCGAAGGGGGCTGACCCTGGTCACAGCCGAAAGCCTGACCGGCGGGATGGTCGGGGCCCGGTTCACCAGCGTCGACGGCGCTAGCAAGGTGTACCGGGGCGGTTTTGTCACCTATGCCGACGACGAGAAGGCCGACCGGTTGGGCGTGCCGCGCCTGCTTCTAGAGTCCCCCGACCATGGGGCGGTGAGCGAGGCGGTCGCCCTCGCCATGGCCGAGGGCGCGGTGCGACAGACCGGGGCAGACGTCGCCGTAAGCACCACCGGCGTCGCCGGGTCGGAGCCCCTGGTAGAGAACGGAGTCGAAAAGCCGTCCGGGCTTGTTTACGTCGCGGTGGCGGGTCTTGGCCCGTCGGTGGCTGTACGGCATCAACACCGTGGCGACCGCGCGACGGTCCGGGCTCGGGCCACGCAACACGCTGTCCACTTGCTGTACCAGTCTCTGGTCAATTCGGGGGACTAGAATCGGCCAGGAGATGTCTCAACCAGGCCACGCCACAACCAGACGGGGCAGCCGCCCATTGGTGGTCCTCAGCCGAGGGTCGCGCCATGGCTCGCTGTGGGCCGGCCACATCAAGGACCTGGTGCAGGGCTTCTCTTCCCAGGTCGTGGTCCCGGACTCGCTCGATGCGTTCGACACGACGCTCAGGCAAGCCGCCGGCGTGGTCGACGAAGTCTGGGTCGGCGGCGGTGACGGTTCGGTCCGGCGCGCGGCGGGAGCCCTGGCCGGAACCCCGACGGTGCTGGGCGTCCTCCCGATGGGTACGGGCAACGCCTTGGCCGGGGAGCTGGGCGTCCCGGACAAGCCGGAGGAGATGGTCGCGATGCTCCGCGACTCGGCCGTCGCAAAGAGCATCGACCTTGGGTCGTTCAACGGCGAAGTCTTCGTCAACGTCGCCACCCTGGGCCTGACCGCGGGGATCGCCACCGCCCTCCTCGACACCGACAAGAAGCTCCTGGGCAAGCTGGCCTACCTCCCTGCGGTGGTGAGGGCGGTCAAGGAAATGCACCAGATCCCCGTCGAGATCGAGACGCAGGGTCAGGTCTTCCGCGGGCCCATCCTCCAGTTTGTGGCGAGCAACGGAGGCCGGCATGCCGGGGGCTTTCCCGTCACGCCCAACGCCCGCATTGACGACGGCAAGCTGTCGGTCTACGCGGTCCGCCCGACGGGGACGGAGCCGCTCATCCAATACGCCGTGGCGCTTGTCCGGGGCAAGCACACCAAGCTCACCGAGGTCTGGAGCGTCGAGGTGGACAGGTTGGTCCTGTCCACCCCACGGAGCCGCACGTTCATTCTTGACGGGGACGCCGTGCAGACCGACCGCGCCGAGATCGCCCTGTTGCCCGGAGCGCTTCGCGTCCTTACCGCACCCTAGGCCGTCATCCCAGCTTCTTGTCGAGCACCATCCGCTCGATGAAGAACTCCATCATGCGGTCGCTGTTGATGCCCGAGTGGCCGAAGTCGGTTCCCACCTGCACCTCGATGTTCTTCCCCGCCCGTCGCAAGGCTTCGATGAGGGCCAGGGCGTTGTTCTGGTGGACGTTGTCGTCTGCGGTGCCGAAGTAGAGAAGCAGCCGACCCTTGAGGTTCGGAGCCAGCTTGATGCAGGAACCGGCGTCATAACCTTCGACGTTGTCTTCGGCCAGGCCCATGTAGCGCTCGGTGTAGGTCGTGTCGTAGTAACGGTAGTCGGTGACGGGGCTGCAGGAGCAAGCGGCGGCGAAGAGGTCGGGGTACCGCAGGAGGGCGGTCGCCGAGGCATACCCACCGTACGAAGTCCCCTCAATGCCGATCTTGGTCGCGTCGACATAGGGACGTTTAGCCAGCTCTCGCGCGAGGGCGGCCATGTCGTCGATCTCGGGCCCGCCCATCTTGCGATAGATCGCCTGGCGGAACGCCCGGCCCCGCCCCATGCCGTCGCGTTGCATGATCTCGATCCACAGGAAGCCCAGGTTGGTGCGGTCGTCCGGTATCTGGTAGTTTGCCGTCGGGCTACCCCAGTTCGGAGGGAGCGGCCCACCATAGACACTGAAGATCACGGGGTACTTCTTGTCGGGGTCGAAGTTCTTGGGTTTGCCCAGCCGCGCATAGAGGTCGGTGACCCCGTCTCCGGCCTTGAACTTGATCCATTCTTCCGGCTGGTATCCCGCGTCGGTCAGGGCCTTGGTGTCGCTGGTCGCCAGCACCTTCAGCACCTTGCCGTTGTTGTCGACGATCTGCAGGACGGGGGCCTCGGACGGCGACTCGGCGCGGTCGGCGAACGCCTTTCCGTCCGGTGAGAGGGCGACAGAGTGGTGCTTGGTGGGATCGGTGAGACGACGCGCCCCCGACCCGTCGAAGCCGACACGCCAGAGTTGTTGGTGATAGGGCCGGTCGGGGTTGTCCGTGATGTAGTAGACCGTCTTGGTCGCCGGATCGACCTTGAGAACCTTGATGACGTCAAAGGCATGGTCGGTCAGCATCTTCCGTGAGCCCTTGTCCACATCGACGACGCCGATGTTGAAGTAGCCCGAGTCCTCAAAGAGACTGAGGAGCTTGTCTTGGCCCAGCGACCAGGCCACGTTTGTGTAGCTCCACAGCGGCACAAACTCGACCCAGCCGTTCTTGTTCACCTGCCGGTCAAGGATCCTGACCGCCCCGCTGGCCGGATCGGCCGAGCAGAGTTCAAACTCCTGTTGCCGACGGTCCATGCGGTGGAACAGCAGGGCCTTGCTGTCGGGCCGCCAGGCGGCAGCGTAGGCGTAGTGTCCCAGGCCGTCGTCGAACGGCCCGGAGCGGACGTTCACCTTCACCGACTGGTTCTTCGCGACGTCGTAGATATAGATGTCGACCTGGGGGTTCGAGTGTCCCGGCTTGGGATAGGCCTCCACGCCCAGAGTCGGTTGCGGTGTCTTTTGACGCAGGAGGAAGTAGCTGTCAAGGACCTTGCTCTCGTCAAAGCGGAAGTACCAGAGTTTGCTCCCGTCGGGGGAGAAGCCCATGGCGTCGCGCTGCTCCAGCTCTTCGCCGTAGACCCAGCTACCGGTGCCGTACTTGACCCGCTTTTGCAGGTCGCCGTCGGTCGTCACCTTGACCTCGCGCTTGTCGGGGAAGACGAGCGTGATGTTGCCGTCCTTGTAGACCGCCTTCTTCCCGTCGCTCGACGTGACCGTGTCCAGCTGGCGCCCACGGCCCTGAGGCACTGGACCGGGGTCTGGTTCGACGCTCGCCGACTCTTTGACCTCGCCGGTGCTGAGTTTGTAGGTCGCTGACTTACCGTCCACCCGGAACCGGTAGGTGTCGGCGTCCACCCACGTCCCCGCATTGACGAGATTGACAAGTTGCCGGGCTTTGCCTCGGTTGGCGGTGTAGAAGTCGTAACCAGGAAGGTGGGGAAGGCGGTCTTGGGCGCAGGCGATCGCGGCCAGAGCACCTGTGGCGAGCAGGGTCGTTCGTTTCATCGCGGACACTGCGCTGGATTGTAACCCTAGCGGGCCTGGAGTGCGCCCTGTTTTGCAAACCTTGCCGCCACCGCCGACCAAGCCGGAACGACGAGAAGGGCGGGCAAAAATGTCTCGACAGGAAACTTCTTGATCCCAGTCAGGCCGAGACCGATGGCGAGGACGATGACGCCGCCGACGGCCGCCACCTCGTCAAGCACGCCGGGAGAATCCGCCAGCGGCTTCAGATACCGGGCCAACAGGGACACCCCGCCTTGGGCGACCAGGACCACCAACGCCGAGACGAGCACTCCCGGCCCTAGGGCGGCGGCGAGAAAGACGCTGGTGATGCCGTCCAGCCACGACTTGACTATCAGCAACTCGGAGTCGCCTTCAAGGGCGTCCTTCAGGCACCCCAAGAGCGTCATCGGCCCGACACAGAACAGGACGCTTGACGTGATGAGCCCTTCACTGAACGTCCCCTGCCCGCCGAAGAAGACCCTGGCCTGCTCGGCCACCAGGGCAAACCCCTGTTCGACGTGCGCCAATACACCCAGAACCCCGCCGACCGCGACGGACGCCACCGTCAACACAACGTTGGAACCCTTGATGAACAGCTTGGCCCCCAGGGCCATGACGCAAAGACCGACCCCAAAGACGACCACGGACTCAAGCCGAGGGTCGAGCCAACTCTTGGCGACTAAGCCCAGGCTGGCCCCCGCCGCGACGGATGCCGTGTTGACCAGCGTGCCGTGTACCGGCAGGTGCCGGGCACCCATCTAGCCCTTCAGCAGTTGGCGAAGGACATAGTTCAAGACTCCACCGTGGCGGTAGTAATCCACTTCGGTCGGGGTGTCGATGCGACAAGTCACCGAGAAGGTCTTGTCGTCGGCCTTCACCGTGAGGATCTTGCCACCGGCGAAACCACTGGCCACCGCGTCGGCCAAACCGACGACCTCAAACGTCTCGCGGCCGGTCAGCCCAAGGCCCGCGGCGCTTTGCCCAGCCTGGAACTGAAGCGGGAGCACGCCCATGCCCACCAGGTTGGAACGGTGGATCCGTTCGAAGCTCTCGGCAATCACGGCCCGGACACCGAGCAGTTTCGTCCCCTTCGCCGCCCAGTCGCGGCTCGACCCAGTGCCGTACTCCTTGCCCGCCAAGACGACGAGGCCGACCCCGGCCGCCTCATAGGCTTCGCTGGCGGCGAAAATCGAGGTGACTTCACCATTGAGCAGGTTGGTCGTGAAGCCACCCTCGGTACCAGGCGCCAACTGGTTGCGCAGGCGGACGTTGGCGAAGGTGCCGCGGATCATCACCTCGTGGTTGCCCCGGCGCGAACCGTAGGAGTTGAAGAGGTGCGGCCGGACGCCGTGGGCGATCAGGTACTCGCCGGCTGGTGAGTTGGCCTTGATCGACCCTGCCGGCGAAATATGGTCGGTCGTGATCGAGTCCCCCAGCAGCGCGAGGCACCGCAGACCCGCCAGGTCGGCGACCCGGGCGGGGGGCTCGGCAGCCATGCCGTCGAAGTAAGGGGCCTTCTTGACGTAGGTTGAGCCGTCACGCCACCCGAACCGGTCAGAAGCGGTGACCGCGATCTCCTTCCACTTCTCGTCGCCGTCGAAGACGGTGGCGTACGACTTACTGAACATCTCTCGGGTGATGTTCTTCTCGACGATCGCGGCGATCTCTTGTTGGGTCGGCCAAATGTCTTTAAGGTAGACGGCGTTCCCCTCGGGGGTATGGCCGACGGGCTCCGTGGTGAGGTCCAGGCCGATGTTGCCGGCAAAAGCGTAGGCGACGACGAGGGGCGGGGACATCAGGTAGTTGGCCTTGACTTCCGTGTTGACCCGTCCCTCAAAGTTGCGGTTGCCGCTCAGGACGCTCACGGCGACCAGATCCTTGTCCTTGATCAGCTGGCTGACCTCTTCGGGAAGCGGGCCGCTGTTGCCGATGCAGGTCGTGCACCCGTATCCGACGACGTTGAACCCGACGGCGTCAAGGTCGTCGAGCAGGTCGGCGTCCTCCAGATACCGCGTGACGACCCGGGAGCCGGGGGCTAACGAGGTCTTCACCCAGGCCTTGGGCTTGAGCCCCAGCCGGCGAGCCTTGCGCGCGACGAGCCCGGCGGCGACCATCACCGAGGGGTTGCTCGTGTTGGTGCAACTCGTGATGGCGGCGATGACCACGTCTCCGTTGGTCAGGTCGGCGACTTTGTCCCGCCCGTTCGGGGTCGGAGGCAAGACGCCGGGGAATGCGGCGGCGAAGCTGTCCTTCGCGTGGCCCAGCAGGGCGCGGTCTTGGGGACGCTTCGGCCCGGCCACGCTGGGTTCGACGTCGCCGAGGTCGAGTTCGAGGGTGGAACTGTACTGGGCGGCCGGTGAGTCGGCGGTGTGGAAAAGGCCCTGGGCGGTGAAGTAGTCCTGGACGAGGGCGACCTGTTCGTCCGAACGGCCACTGACGCGCAAGTAGCGTAGGGTCTCTGCGTCCACCGGGAACAAGCCGCAGGTCGCCCCGTACTCGGGTGCCATGTTGCTGATCGTCGCCCGGTCGGCCAAAGGCATGTTGGGGATGCCGGGGCCGAAGAACTCGACGAACTTGCCGACGACGCCGTGCTTGCGGAGCATCTCGGTGACAGTGAGGACGAGGTCGGTGGCCGTAGCGCCCTCGCGGAGTTTGCCCGTGATCTTGAACCCGACGACCTGCGGGATGAGCATGGACACCGGCTGACCGAGCATGGCGGCCTCGGCCTCGATGCCTCCGACGCCCCAACCGAGGACACCGAGGCCGTTGACCATCGTCGTGTGGCTGTCGGTGCCGACCAAGGTGTCGACACAGGCGACGCCGTCGGTCTTCATGACAACGCGGGCCAGGTACTCGAGGTTGACTTGGTGGCAAATGCCCGTGTTGGGCGGGACGACCTTGAAGTTGTGCAGGGCGCCCTGCCCCCATTTGAGGAACTCGTACCGTTCGCCGTTCCGCTCGAACTCGAGGTCGAGGTTGATCTGGAGGGCGGCCTCGGAGCCATAGGAGTCGACCTGGACCGAGTGGTCGATGACGAGTTCGACCGGCTGGAGCGGGTTGATCTTTTGCGGGTCGCCCCCGAGGGTGGCCATCGCGTCCCGCATCGTGGCAAGGTCGACGACACAAGGCACCCCGGTGAAGTCTTGAAGGAGGACGCGGGCGGGGGTGAACTGGATTTCCTGGCTGGGCTCCGCTTCGGGCCGCCAGTTCAGGAGCGCCTCAATATCGGCCCGACGCACGTTGACGCCGTCCTCGAGTCGCAGGAGGTTCTCCAAGAGCACCTTGAGCGAGTAGGGGAGGCGGCTCACGTCGTGCCCCTGGATGTCCGGCAACGAGTAGTAAGTGACGTCTTGCCCGCCTAGTGAGGCCTGTTTCCGCGTTTTGAAGCTGTCCATTCGGTGCCCTGATGTGAAGAAGTGCCCTCAAGGTTACCTGTCGGACTTCGAGACGGCGGGGTAGCCCCCGGATATTCTGTTCATCGTCTCGGGTGCAACAGATAGAATCCGCCCATGCCGTTCTTGCCTGCTCCTGACTGGAACCTGACTTGCGAAAAAACCGGGTTCCGCGACACCGGAACTTATGCTGAGGCGGTCGCCTTTTGCCGACGACTCGCCGAACACAGCCCGTCGGTCGCGAAAGTGGAAATCTTCGGCACCACCCCCCAGGGTCGGCCGATGGTGGCGCTCGTCTTGGGCAAAGACGACTCGCGAAAACCCACCGTCTTCATCCAGAGCGGTATCCACGCCGGTGAGATCGAGGGCAAGGACGCCACCCTCATGCTCGCCCGCGACATCGTGGTCAAGGGCCGGCACCGCGACCTGCTCGCCAAGGCCCGCCTGGTCATCGTGCCCGTCTTCAATGTCGACGGCCACGAGAGGACGAGCCCCTACAACCGGATCAACCAGAACGGCCCTTCGAGCATGGGCTGGAGGACGACGGCCCAGAACTTCAACCTCAACCGCGACTACATCAAGCTGGACGCGCCGGAGACCCGCGCCTTGGTCGCCTACATGCGCAAGTGCCGCTCCGAGGCCTTCATGGACAACCACACCAGCGACGGCGGGGACTGGCAGTACCAGATGCACTATGACGTCCCACGATGGCCGAACATGCCCGCCGGCCTCGTCAAGCTCTCCGAAGACCTGAACGCGACTCTGGCCGACCGTCTCCTCGCCGACGGATTGCTGAACGCCCCCTACTTTGGCGGCATCAGTCCGACAAACCCGGAGCGCGGTGTGACGGTGAGCCCGTTCACCGCCCGGTTCTCGCACGGC
This sequence comes from Fimbriimonadaceae bacterium, assembly GCA_019638795.1. Lineage (NCBI taxonomy): Bacteria > Bacillati > Armatimonadota > Fimbriimonadia > Fimbriimonadales > Fimbriimonadaceae > Fimbriimonadaceae bacterium. The sequence goes on from JAHBTB010000005.1 coordinate 168,713, forward strand.
TACGCCGCCGTCACTGACCGGGTCAGTGTCTTGGTCGAGACGCACATGATGAAGCCGTACCGGGACCGCGTCCTGAGCACGTACAGCATCGACTTGAGGACCTGGGAATGGGTGGCCGCCCATGCCGCCGAGCTCATGAAGGTACGCCGGGCAAGCTTGGCCGAAGACGCCCAGGCCAAGGAGGGTGACCGCCTGGTGCTGACCGCCAAGACCGGTCCCGGACGACGGCCCTGGGTCTTCAAGGGTTGGAAGTACACCCCGCGCGAAAGCAAGGTGACCGGCGCCAAGGTCGCCGCCTGGGAGCACGTGCCGCAAGACGTCCAGTCGTCGGTCCGCGACACCTTTGTCCCCGACCTCACCGTGTCATTGCCGGCGTTCTACGTCGTCCCGGCCGAGTGGGCCAGGGAGGTCGGCGACATCCTTTCCCTGCATGGCGTCCAGTTCTGGCGGACTTCGGTAGACCACACTTTCGACGCGCCGGTCACCGTCCTTGACGGGATCAAGTTCCCTCCCCAACCTTTCGAGAACCGGTTCATGCCCACGTTCAAGCCGGTCGCCGCGACGCGGAGGGTGGCGTTGCGGCGCGGGGCCTTGGTCGTCCCCGTCGGCCAGCCGTATGTCCGCGTCGCCGCCCAACTCTTGGAACCGCAAGCCCCCGACTCGCTCGTCGCCTGGGGGTTCTTCAACATGGTGGCCGAGCAAAAGGAGGGTGCCGACGGCCACATGCTTGAGCCCGTCGCTCAGAAAATGTTGGACAGCGACTCCAAGCTCAAGGCGGAGTTCGAGGAGAAGTTGAAAGACCCGGCCTTTGCCAACAACCCGTTTGCCCGCCTCGACTTCTTTTATCGCCACAGCCCGTATTGGGACAGCCACCTCGGCGTCTACCCCGTGTTACGTCTCTCGGCCAAGGACTGGGTGACACTCCGGTCAAGCCGGTGACGCACCGCAACCCGTACGCGGTACCCGTCGCCCGCCGCTTGGCGCGATAGGGGAGCGTTCAGGAACCTTGGCCCGGGTCGGACCGAGGTTCCTCCACCACTTTCCTAGACTGGTCTACTTCTTCCAGTCCGCGACAAAGACGTTCGTCTCGCGCGCGACCTTGCCGTTACGGTTACTGGCGAACACGATCTTCTTGCCGTCCCGGCTCACCATGGGGAAGCCGTCGAACCCCGGGGCGTGGGTGATCTGGGTCAGGTTTTTGCCGTCAATGTCGACCATGTAAATGTCGAACTCGGCGCTCCGCGGGTCTTTGAAGTTGGTCGAGAAGAGGATCTTCTTGTTGCCCGGCAGAATGAAAGGTGCGAACGAGGCCCCGGGCAGGTTGGTCACCTGCCGTTTGTTGCTTCCGTCGGCGTTCATCACCCACAGGTCCATTTTGGTGGGGCGCACCAGGTGCTGCTTCAGAAGGGCCTCATACTCCTGCTCTTCCGCCGCGTCCTTGAACGGGGCGGTGCGGCGGTACGCGATCAAAGAGCCGTCCCAGCTGACGAAGGGCCCGCCGTCATAGCCCTTGGCGTCGGTCAGCTTCTTGATGTTCTTGCCCTTCAGGTCGCAGCGGTAGATCTCCAGGTCGCCCTGGTAGTCGCTGGTGAAGACCATGTACCGTCCCTTGGGGTCGATCGTCACTTCGGCGACATAACCAGGGAGGTCAAGCACCTTCTCGATCTTGCCTCCCTTGGCCGGGCGGCGGTACAGGCGGTAGTTCGGGTTGATCATCCAGACGTACCCCTTGCTCATGTCCACCGGCGGCTGCGGGCCCTTCTCCAGATCGTGGGTGCTACTGAAGTAGATCCATTTGCCGTCGGGCGAAAAATAGCTGCATGTGCAACGACCTAGCCCCGTACTGACGAGCTTGCGGTTTTTGCCGGTCGCCGTCATGCTGAACACTTGCTCGTCGGGGTACTGCGGTTGCATCGACTGCCAGGTCAGTTTGGTACCGTCCAGGTTCCAATAGGCCTCGGCGTTCTGGCCGCCAAAGGTGATCTGGCGGACATTGGCCAGATGGGTCTCATGCGGGTCGGCCTTGATCTTTTCGCTGGTCGGCCAATGGGCGAAGGGGTCTGCAACGGCAAAAATGGCGGTTGCAGCGAGGGCGGCGATCATTTTTCTGTTCTACCCGCGGGGGCCCAAAACGCCGATGGGGCATGGCGGCGGTTGGGCCTAGCAAGCGGGTTCAATTCCTAGATCGACCATGAATGACGCACGACATTTCGCCCCGCTGTCCGATGTCCGGACCTGGGAGAGGACGACCCAGGGGGTCCGGCTCCGGCTGGACGGCGCGACGGTGACGGTCGCCGTTCTGGACCTCGACGTGCTCCGGGTCGAGGTGGTCCCCGAAGACCGTCCCGAGGCGCCGCCTCAATACGCGGTCTGCGCCGACGTCTCCCAGATGGTCGCGCCGTTCGAAGTCAGCGAGGATAAGGACAAGGTCACCCTCACGACATCGGCCATGGTCGTGGAGATCGGCCTTGCGCCTTACCGCCTCCAAGTCTTCCGGCCCGACGGCAGTGCGGTCCTCGCCTTGGCCAAGAAGCCTCGGTTCGGCAGCTACGCTGGGCTGAACGATTCGTTCGCCTTCTCACGGGCCAGGGCCAAGAAAGACATGGTGCTGGGCCTTGGCGAGCGGACCGGCACCCTTGACCGTAACGGTCGCAAGTTCCAGATGTGGAACGTCGACATCCTGAGCGAAGGGGCGCGGGTGGAGGCCGGTTGGCGTGAGGGTGACCTGGAGCCCGAGAAGGATCCCACGAGCACCGCGTTCGACCCCTACTACATCGCCGTCCCCTTCTATCAAGTCGTGGACCAAGCGGGTCGCGCCGCCGGGTTCTTTGTGGACAACGTCGGCCGGGCGACGTACGACTTCACGGCACCGGGCGAAACGTGCGTCCGCTTTGACAGCGGGCGGTATGTCGAATACGTCTTTGCCGGCCCCGGACTTGCCCGTGTGCTGGAAGCCTACACGTGCCTGACGGGTCGGACCCCGTGCCCGCCGCTTTGGGCCCTCGGCCATCACCAATGCCGCTGGTACCCCTACCACCAGGACGACGTGGTCAAGCTCGCCGACACGTTCCGGCGTAAGGAGATCCCGTGCGACACCCTTTGGCTGGACATCGACCACATGGACGGGTATCGGGTGTTCACCTGGAACCCCAAGCTGTTCCCCGACGCCCCGGCCATGCTGAAACAACTCAAGGGCAAGGGCTTTCGGTGCGTCACGATCATCGACCCCGGGGTGAAGCAAGAACCGACCTACCCGGTCTACGACTCCGGACTGAGCGAGGATGTCTTCTGCAAGACCCCGGAAGGAGCGACCTACATCGGGCAAGTCTGGCCGGGCAAGACCGCCTTCCCCGACTTTGTGCTGCCCGAAGCCCGGCGGTGGTGGGGCGCGCTCAACGCCAAGCACGTGGCCAGCGGCCTCGCCGGCATCTGGAACGACATGAACGAACCCGCCACGGGCGACGTGGCCCCCTATGCCATGCGGTTCGGCCGTGGCCGGTTCAGCCACGCCACCTACCACAACGCCTACGCCCTCCTGATGGCGATGGCCACGGTCGAAGGCCTGAACCAGGCGATGCCCGACTTGCGGACGTTCGTCCTGAGCCGGGCGGGTTCCGCCGGCATCCAACGGTACGCGGCCAACTGGCTCGGTGACAACGTGTCCTGCTGGGAGCACCTGGGTATGGCCCTCACGATGTCGCTTGGCCTCGGACTTTCGGGACAGGCGTTCGTCGGCGCGGACATCGGCGGGTTTGTCCACGACTCCGAAGGCGAGCTCCTCGCCCGCTGGATGCAGTTCGCCGCGCTGACCCCGTTCTGCCGCAACCATAACGACGCGAACGGCGTCGACCAGTACCCCTGGAGCTTCGGGCCCAAGGTCGAAGAGGTGTGCCGGCAGGCCTTGCGCCTCCGCTACCGCCTCATGCCTTACCTGTGCGCCTGCTTTGTCCAGGCAGAACAGACCGGCGTGCCGGTGATGCGCCCGCTGGTGCTGGAAGCCCCGGCCGACCTAAACCTGCGTGCGGTGGCCGACGAGTTCATGGTCGGACCGGACCTCCTCGTCGCCCCGGTCGTGGCCAAGGGTAAGCGAAGACGCGCCGTCAGCCTGCCCGAAGGGTTGTGGTACGACTGGTGGGACGGCACCCCGGCCCAGGGCCGCTTCACCCGTCCGGCCCCTCTGGACACCCTCCCGCTCTACGCCAGGTCGGGCAGTGTGGTGCCCCTGTGGCCGGCCGTCCCCGCCTCCACCGACGGATTCGAACCCACGTCCCTCGAACTTCGTGTCTTCCCTCCCGCCGACGACGGCGAGTCCACGTCGGTTTTCTATGAGGACGACGGTCTGACGACGGCCTACCGGCAGGGCGTCCGGCTGACCACCCGGGTCACCGTCACGCGGTCGGGGCGACGGCTCCGCGTCAGGCTCGACACCACCGGCCAGCCCCACGAGCGGTGGCAGAGGTCGGCCGTCAGGCTCGTCTTCCCCGCCCCCATGCAGGTACCGGAAGTGGAGCTTGCCCACGGTCTCGGAGTGACCGAGCACGAAGTCCGGCTGCCCGGATGAGGCGTCCGGGCCCTGGTATCCTGGTGCCCCGCGCGGCCTCGTAGCTCAGTGGATAGAGCGCCTCCGTCCTAAGGAGGGCGTCGGGGGTTCGATTCCCTCCGGGGCCGCCAAGTTTTAGCTTCAAGACTGGTGCAGATCAGACGAACATCTTTGCGTGAAGCCTCGCTCCGACCAGATTTCAGCTGTCAAATCAGGTTCATCTCCGATCAGACTCACCCACGAACTAGACAACGAAACCAGATGGTCAGGGCAAAATGAGCAATGCCCTCGCCTGTCAACATCGAAGCATACGAATTGGCTCAAGAAGCGGTATCGCTAATGAAGAGCGCCATTATCAGAGTGCTCGCCGATCATCCAGAGGGTCTGAAGAACAGCGAGATCGGTCGCCGGCTTGGAGTGAACGCCGACTTTCTCGACGATCAGCAGGGATGGTTCCAGTATACAGTTCTCAAGATCATGGAGCTGGAGCGAACGGTAGAGCAACCGAAATCACGCGGACCATGGCGCCTCGTCCAACCAAGGAAGGTGAAATCTGAAGGGCAGGAAGCCACCGTCGATCGCTAGCCTCGCAATTCCGACTCGGACCTGTCCTCGGGCGGGAGCAGGTATGGCCCCCCGTTCAGAGCTTGCTTAATAGTGCCATTGCCGTCGGCTACACAGCCCAAATCTGGAGAGTAGGCACCTGATGCAAGGCCTAAGGAGGGCGTCGGGGGTTCGATTCCCTCCGGGGCCGCCACGCCGTACCGGTTCACTCCCTTGGCGGCGAGGCCGACCGGACGCAACGGAAACCGACGTGGCACAGCCCCGTGTCTGGTGACGACTTCATCCGGGCCGTCGGCCGGTAGCCCACGCACGAATTGGCGGCGCACAAGTACGAGCCGCCCCGCATCACCCGCTTGGGGACGCCAGGTTCTTGGGGGTCGACCGAGTCAGCCGGCCCGGACGGGTCGGTGGACGGCGACGCCGGGTAGGCGTCCGGGCGGTACCAGTCGGCACACCATTCCCAAACGTTCCCCGCCATATCGGAAAGTCCGTTGGCGGTGGGAGGGAACCGACCGACCGGCGCGAGCCCAGCGTATCCGTCCTCTTTGTCGTCCTTGGACGGAAAGTCTCCCTGCCAGATGTTGGCCTGGGGACGCTTCGGGTCGAAGTCGTCGTCACCCCAGGTGTAGGCCGACCCGGCTTTGCCCCCCGTGGCAGCGAACTCCCACTCGGCCTCGGTCGGCAGGCGTTTGCCCGCCCAACGGGCATAGGCGGTCGCGTCGTTCCAACTCACCTGCACGACGGGGAAGTCGTCCTTGCCTTGGATGTCACTCTTCGGCCCCAGAGGATGTCGCCAGTCGGCCCCTGGCACATAGCTCCAGCCTTTGCCCGCGCTAAAGACGGCCGCACCAGGCACGAGTTTCTCTGCCGGTACCCCGGGATACGCCTTGGGGTCGGGCCTGCGTTCCGCCTCGGTGACGTATCCGGTCGCCGTGACGAACGCGGCGAACTGCCGGTTGGTGACCTCGTGCTGGTCCATGTAGAACGGTGACACGGTGACCTGGTGGGGCGGCCGCTCGTCGTCCATCCCCGAGTCGGAGCCCATGGTGAAGGTGCCTCCTGCGACGAAGACCATGCCCTCTGGAGGAGCGGGGGTCACCGGGGCGGGAACTTGGGCCCCGGCCCGAACGCGGCGCGGGCCCGCACACCCGGCGACCAGGACGGCCGTCAGCGACAGGGCCAGCATGGCCGGGCATGCGCGCATCGGAGGTTCAGTTTACAACCGTCGGGCACCGCCGTTGAACCTACCTGGCCCATGGATCCGTGCCAGGATGGGGCGGATGAGCCAAGGCCAGCGCGCCCGACAGACCGCGACCAGGCTCGTTTTCCTGGTGCTGGGCTGGTCGGTCGGGGCATGGGCTCCTATGGTGCCCCTCGTCAAGGCGAGCCACGGGCTCGACGAGGCGCGGTTGGGCACGTTGCTCCTCTGCCTTGGACTCGGCTCCATTGTCGTCCTGCCGTTTTGTGGCCGCCTGTCCGTCTTGTTCGGCCTTCGCCGGGTGCTCACCGCGTCGGGCCTCGCCTGCGCGGCGTGCCTGTTGCTGGCGGTGGTCGTCCCCGGCCAGTGGGCCCTGGCTGCCGCCCTGGCCCTGCTCGGGGCGTCCATCGGGGTCACCGACGTCGTCGTGAACATCCAGGCGGTCGCCGTCGAACGCGAGGCGGGGCGCCCCCTGATGTCGGGCTTCCACGGCATGTTCAGTGTCGGCGGAGTGGCGGGCTCTGCCGTCGCGACGGCCTTGCTGAAGCTGGGATCTACGCCAGTGGCGACGACATGGGTGGCGGTGGCGGCGATGGTCGTGGGATTGGTCCTGGCCCGGCCCGGCCTCATGGTCTCGGGCGAGGACCGTGACGGGCCAGCCTTCGCCCTTCCGCGCGGGCGGGTGCTCGCGCTGGGGGCGATGTGCTTCGTCCTCTTCATGGCCGAAGGCTCGGTGACCGACTGGGCCGCGATCTTGTTACGCGACTGGAGGGGTTGGCCCGACGGTGCCGGTCTCGGCTACGTCGCCTTCGCGGCGATGATGACGACGGGCCGGCTCACCGGCGACCGCTTGGTCGCCCGCGTAGGTCGGCTGCGGACGGTCGTCCTCGGGTCGGCGGTCACAGCTTTGGGGTTTGTCTTGGCCGCCGCGGTCCCCTCGCCCACCGCCGGCCTCGTCGGCTTCGCGTTGGTCGGGGCAGGCGCCTCAAACGTGGTGCCGGTCTTTTTCACCGCCGCGGGCAACCAGCGCGACATGCCGGCCGCCCAAGCCCTGCCCGCCGTGACGACGGTGGGCTACCTCGGGTTCCTGGCCGGACCGGGCCTGATCGGTCACGCCTCCCAGGCCTTCACTCTGCCCGTGGCCCTGCTGATGCTGGCCACCGCCCTTCTCGTCGTCGCGGTCGCCGCGCCGGCGGCGATGGGCCGGACCCTCCAATCCGCCTGACGTCAGGCGAAGCGGGCGACCCAGTCGGCAAACGACTGCATCACGGCAACGAGATACTTCTTCGTTTCCTCGTTGGTCAGGTTCCCTTGTTCGTCAAAGAGCGTGTTGGTCTTGCCAATGTAGACCTCCGGCTGGCCCATTGTCGGCATGTTCAAGAACACGAGCGACTGGCGCAGGTGGTGGTTCGCGCCAAACCCGCTGATCTGCCCCGGGGACTGGGCGGCGACCATGGCCGGCTTGCCCTGCAACGCCCCTTGGCCGTAGGGCCGCGAGCCGACGTCGACCGCGTTCTTGAGGACGCCAGGGACCGACCGGTTGTATTCCGGAGTGACAAAAAGGACGGCGTCCGCCGCCTTGATCTTGTCGCGGAACGTGGTCCATTCAGCAGGCGGTTCGGCTTCAAGGTCTTGGTTGAAGAACGGCAGGTCGCCAATGGGGACGTTTTCAAACTCTAAAGAGTCCGGGGCCGCTTCGGTCAAGGCCTTGGCGACCAGACTGCTGTAGCTGCCCTTGCGCAGGCTCCCGACGATGACGGCGACTTTGTAGCTCATGATGATTTTCCTGTTCCGAAGTCAGTTTTGTTGTACGCGCAATTGACAAGTCTTGTCGCCAAGCCTAGCGGCATCGGCCCGATGGGCTCACGATACCTGCCCCGTCACGCGACGGGGCCGGTGCGCTTAAGCTCGACAGAGACGACATGCATGTCGGTCGAACCGACGTTTTCTAGGGTGTGCGGGCCCAGTGCCAGCGTCCAAACGGCGCTCACCGGCGAGGGTTGCTCCATGCCGCGGGTGTCGAGGAGCACCTTGCCCTCCTCGTCCCGACGGACCACGTCGCTGGTCGACAGGAAGGTCGTGGCCGCCGGCCACTGGTGGGTGTGCAGGGCGGTGCGCTCACCCGGCTTGATCACCGTCTCCAGCACTCGGACGTGCTCGTTCTCGAAGACCAGGCGGTGATGCTCGGGCGAAGCGACGACCGCGTCCAGTTCGGGCCGGTTAGAGTCAGGCACCGCCGGATTATGGTCATCCGGCGAGGTGGAAAGTCCGAGGGACGGCGTCGAGGGCCTGGCGGACATCGTCGAGGATGTCGTCCACATCCTCCAGCCCGACCGACATCCTCACCAATCCGTCGCCGATCCCGTGCCGCGCCCGTTCTTCCGGGGTGTAGGTGCTGTGGGTCATCGAGGCGGGGTGCTGGGCAAGGCTTTCGCAGTCACCAAGGCTGACGGCACGGACCACCAACTCAAGCCGGTCGAGAAACGCCTGGGCGGACTCCAAGCCTCCGACGACGTCGAAGGCCACCATCCCGCCGGGGCCCCGGGCCTGCCGCCGGTTGGTCTCATGCCCCGCGTCGCCCTTCAGGCCCGGATAGTAGACCTTGGCGACGGCAGGGTGGGCGGCGAGGAACTCGGCGACTGCCATGGCGTTGGCGCAATGGCGGTCCATCCGGAGGGCCAACGTCTTGACCCCGCGTAACACCAGGTGGGCGTCGAACGCCGACATGCACGCTCCGGTGTAATCCTTGACCCCCTTCATCCTGACGGAATGCATGCTTTCGGCACTCCCGACCACGGCACCGGCGAGAAGGTCGCCATGGCCACCCAGGTACTTGGTGGCCGAGTGGACGACAAAGTCGGCGCCAAGTTCGACCGGCCGCTGGAGGTACGGGGTCATGTAAGTGTTGTCGACCGCCACCCAGAGCCCGGCGGCATGGGCCTCGGCAGCGACCGCCTCGATGTCGACCACCCGCATATTGGGGTTGGCCGGGGTCTCGAAGTAGACACCCTTGGCCTGAGGCGTGGCGTGCCGTGCCACCTCACCCGGCTTCGTCAAGTCGATGTGCCGGATCTCGACACCGAACTCAGCCAAGCCGTGGTGGAAGTACGAAAAGGTGCAGCCGTACAGAGTCTGGTCGGCAAGGAGGACGTCGCCGGGCCGGAGCATGGTCCACAGGAGCGAGGCGACCGCGCCCATGCCGCTGCCCGTCACGACCGCGGCCTCGGCGCCCTCAAGGCTCGCAAGCCGTCTCTCCAGCAAATCCAGAGTCGGGTTGCCCAGACGGCTGTAGACATGGCCGGGCGCTTCACCGGCGAACCGTGCCCCGCCGTCCTGGGCGGTGGGAAAGGTGTAGGTGGAGCTGACGTGGACCGGCGGGGTCAATCCCCCTGCCCCCGCATAGGGATCGTGGCCATGGTGGATCGCCCGGGTCGCAAAGCCGGCGTGTTGTCGCTCCATGCCTTCATTTTCGGTGCATAGCGCCGGATCCCGTTCTCAATCTTCGCGCCAAGAGACCGAGAATTGGCACAATACATTCTTGATTCACGGATTCTGAGCAAACAATAGTCACACTATCAACCATGGACGCGACAGATGTCGAGATTCTCCGCATCCTCCAGCAGGACGGTCGGATCAGCGTGGCCGACTTGGCGGGTCGGGTCGGCCTGACCGTCGCCCCCACCTACCGGCGGCTAAGGCGATTGGAAAACACCGAGGTGGTCGACGGCTACACCGCCCTTCTCGACCCGGTCAAACTCGGCTTCACGATCCGGGCGATCGTCAGTGTGCGGTTTGCCAGCCACGACCTGGCGACGACCGACCGGTTCACCGCCTTTGTCCAACGCGAGTCCCGGATCCAGCAGTGCGACAACGTGACGGGCGAGGTCGACTACTATTTGGTCGTCCTCGCCCATGACCTGGCCGACTACGAAGCGTTCACCCACCGCCTGCGGGCGGTGCAAGGGGTGACGAGCATCCACACCCACATTAGCCTGCGCAGCCTCAAGAGCGGCATCGCCGTCCCCTTGGAGTAGCCCGGGGCTACATCTTGAACATCAGGCGGGAAAGGATGCCCAGGCCGATTCCGACGATCAAAGAGACGACACCGAGCACGACCGCCAATTGTCCGTTCGGGTGACCGGCCTGTTTGGCCTTGTTCCCGTAATAGATCCCAAGGCTGCTGAGAATGATCGGGCAGCAGATGACGCCGACGATGCTGAAGACCAACGACTTGGTGTAGTCACCTTTGCCACCGTCACCGACCATCACGTTGTCCTGCCGGGGATACGGGGTGGTGGGCGCCTGGTAACTCGGCTGTTGGATCGGGCTCGGGGTGTAGCCAAGGTTAAGGCCCTGCACCTGTGACGCGGCGAAGGATTGACCCGCTTCGTCCTCCAACATCGAATTGGCGTTGATCCGCCCTTCGGACAGCCACTGGTTCAGGGTGGAGACGTCGGCTGGGCCGTAACGGTTTCCGTCCGGCATAGTGACGTAGTAGCGCGGGGCAAAGGGTGCCGCCTGCGGCTGGGGGGCAGACGCCGGTGCGGCTGGCTCAGGCTCGGAAACCGCCGCGCTGGCGGCCGGAAAATTCAGGCCTGGCACCGCCGACGCCTTGATCTGGCTGCCGCCTTCCACCGACTCTAGGAGCGTGTCACCGTTGATGCGGCCTTCGGCGATCCATTCGTTCAACTTGTCGACCGTCGCCGGCCCGAACTTTTGGCCGTCGGGCCAAATCACAAAATACTGCATGGTCGCAATCCTCTCGGTCGTCGCAACGATACCCACTCGACTAGTGGCTTACGCCCACGAAGACTAAGAAAACACCAATGAGCACGATGAGGTTGGCGATCCCGGCGACAATCAAGGCCGCCGTGGCGCTTCTTGCCCCCTTTGACCGGGCCATCAGGGCGTAGTACATCGCGAACGGTGCCAAGACGGGGCAGCAAAACAGGCTGCTTGCGCTCAGGAGGAACGACGTGGTCGCGGTACGGTCGGCGCTGGGGTCGACGGTTGGAAAGGGGAACTGGCCGGGCCCGGAGTTGTACAGCCCGGGCTGACCCTGGTTGAAGCCGCCGTATTGCTGCCCTTGGTAGGGATCGTGGCTATAAGGGTTGGCCGAATAAGGGTCGACCATCGGTTGGGGCTGTGCTTGCGGCGTGAACACGAGTCCAGGCAAGTCACGTGCCAGGACCATTTGGCCGGTCGTCGCGACCTGCAGAGTCGTCGTCGCCGTCACACGACCCTCCTGGACCCATTGGTTAAGGAGGGGGAGGGTGGCCGGACCGTACCGCTCACCACCTGGCAACACGACGTAGTACTGCACCTACTATCAGGTTACTGGAAACCGGCTCGGTTCGCTGCGCCACCGCCAGCCATAATGGGCAGGTACATGGGAGACCGGGCCTGGAAAGTCGCCCCCCAGCGAAGGGCGCCGACCGCCACTCTGGTGCTGGTCGTCGTCACCTGCGCCTTCTTCTTGGTGACATGGGTCCCTCAGACGGGACGCGCCTGGGCTGACTTCGCCGCCTTCACCGGTTTGTCGCCCAAGGTGTGGACGTTGGTCACGTACACCCTGGTTGAGTCGAGGTTCTTCGGCATCCTCTTCGGCATGATGTGGCTCTACTGGGTCGGCTCGGTCGTCGAGTCGCGCCTGGGGCGGACGGGGTTCGTCGTCCTCTACCTCGCCTCGGCCGCGTCCATGGCCTTGTTCGGCGGTGTCGCCGCCACGGTGACAGGCAAGCCGATCGTCGTCGCCGGTGCCTATCCGCCGATCGACGCCCTCACCGTCGTGTGGGGCGCCCTGCACATGGACGAGGAGATCCGCCTCTACGGGGTCTTGCCGATCAAGGGCAAATGGATGGCGGCGGTCTCGGCCGGGTTCATCCTCTTCTACTACGGGCTGGGGAACCCACTGGTCGGGGTCGCGATGTGCCTTCCTTTGCTGTTCCTCTGGTTTTATGCCCGGGGCAGCCTCAAGTGGATGCCGTTCGGCGTCAACCCGTTCACTGCCAGACGGGCCAAGCAGGCCGAGAACCGTCAGTTCCATGCGTTCATGGACGACGTCCGGTCCCGCGAAAAGGAGCGGGAAGAGCGGGAGAGGCTGCGGAAACTCTTTGAGTCGAGCCTGGACGACCCTGACGACAAGCGCTGACCCCGCTCACAGCTTCCGTTGCCACTCGTCCAGCTTCATCAACGCTTGGACCGGCGTGAGCTTGTCAATCTCAAGGCCGCCCAGTTCGGCTAGGATCGGTGACGGTTCGGCCTCAAAGAGGGTGAGCTGGACGTTCTGCACCGACGGACCGACCGGGACGTCGGTGCGCGAGCCTTCAAGCACCGACAAGACCTCGGACGCCCGGTCCAGGACGGCCCGGGGCACACCCGCCATGCGGGCGACATGGACGCCGTAACTACGGTCCGTGCCGCCGGGTAGGACGCGGTGCGTCCACACCACCTTGTCACCGACCTCCTCGACACTGACCCGGAAGTTGGCCACCCCTTGGACCTGGTCGGCCAGAGCGTTGAGCTGGTGGTAGTGGGTGGCGAAAAGGCACTTGCAGCCGACGCCCGCCAGGTGCTCCACCATCGCCCAAGCGATGGCGAGGCCGTCGTAGGTCGATGTCCCCCTCCCGACCTCGTCGAGGATCACGAGGGAACGAGGCCCGGCATTGTTGAGAATGTTCGCGCTCTCGACCATCTCGACCATGAAGGTGCTCTGGCCGAGGGCGATCTCGTCCTTGGCCCCGATACGGGCGAAAACCCGGTCGCACAGTCCCATCCGGCAGTCCTTTGCGGGGACGAAGCTGCCGATCTGGGCAAGGATGACGATCAGGGCGGTCTGGCGCAGGTACGTCGACTTCCCGCTCATGTTGGGCCCGGTGAGGATCATCATCCGGAGCCGCTCGTCCAGCCCCAGGTCGTTGGGAACGAAGGGGACGTTGGACTCGACGACCGGATGGCGGCCCTCCTCGAATACCAAAACGTCCTCGTCGACGATCTCCGGTCGGGCGAAGCGGCGGACGACGGCGGTCTCGGCCAAGGCGGCGAGCACGTCGGCCTCGGCGACGGCGCGGGCGGTCTGCAGCAAGCCGACGGCTTGGTCGGCGACCTTGGCCCGAAGCCGGACGAACAACTCCTCTTCGAGTTCGGTGGCCTTCTCTTCCGCCCCGAGGACGGCGCTCTCGTGCTCCTTCAGTTCGGCGGTGATGTAGCGCTCGGCGCCCGCGGTCGTCTGCTTGCGGATGTAGTGCGCGGGGACGCGGTCGGCAAACTGCTTGCCCACCTCAAGGTAGTAGCCGAAGACCGAGTTGTAACCGACCTTGAGCTTGTCCAACCCGGTCTCTGCCCGTTCCTTGGCCTCAAGCTTGGCGATGTAGCTTTTGCCGTCGCGGCTCAACTCGCGCAGCTTGTCGAGCTCCAGGTCGTGACCCTTCTGGAAGACGCCGCCGTCCCGGGCGTTGAGCGGCAGTTCGTCGGCCAGGGCCTTGTGAAGGGCCCAGGCCAGGTCGTCGTGGGTGTGGAAGCGGCTTCGGAGCGCGTGCAGGTGCCCGAGGGCGACCTTGCGCAGGGCGTCGTCCACATCGGGCAGACCCATGAGGGTGTCACGAAGGGCCCCGAGGTCGCGGGGCGACGCCAGGCCGGTGGCGGCCCGCGAAACGAGCCGCTCGATGTCGGCGACCTTCTTGAGGGCGTCGCGCAAGTCGCCGCGCGTAAGGGTGTGGTCGACAAGGCGCGCGACGGCCTCCTGGCGGCCAAGGATCTGCTTCTTGTCGAGGAGGGGCTGCTCCAGCCAGCGGCGCATGAGCCGCGAGCCCATCGCGGTGACGGTGCAGTCGATGGCGCTGAGCAACGTGTTGCGCCGGCTGCCGTCGGCAAGGTTCTGGGTGGTCTCGAGACTCCGCCGCGTGGCCGGGTCCAGACGGATAAAGTCGTCCACTGAGTAGACCGCCAAGGACGAGACGTGGTTCAGGTGCAGGCCGTTGTGCCGGGCATAGTCGAGCACCATCCCGGCGGCTACGACGGCACTCGACTTGTCGTCGAGCCCGTAACCGCTCAGATTGGCGACGTCGAAGTGCCGCAACAGGGTCTCGGCGGCGCGGCCGGGACGGGGCGGCTGGACAGAGGTCGCGTTGAGCCCGAGACCCTGGCGGGCGCTTTCGGCCAGGCCGTCCTCGTGGTCGGTGTGCAGGAGTTCGGCCGGACGTAAGCGGGCAAGCTCCTGGAGGAGGCGGTCGGCCACCTCGCCCTGGTCGATCTCGGTGACTAGGAACTCTCCGGTCGAGGGGTCAAGGGTCGCCAGGCCCGCCCTCCCGTCCTGCACGCACACGGCGGCAAGAAAGTTGTTGGCCGCCGACGGCAGCATGGCGTCCTCGACCACGGTGCCCGCCGTGATGACGCGCGTCACGCCGCGCTTGACCAGGCCCTTCGCCTGTTTCGGGTTCTCCAACTGGTCGCACAGGGCGACGCGGAACCCTTTGCCGACCAACTTGGCGAGGTACTTCTCCACGGAGTGGTGGGGCACCCCTGCCATCGGGATCCGTCCGTTGCTCCCGTCTTCACGGCCGGTCAAGGTGATCTCGAGCTCGCGGGCCGCCGTCTCGGCGTCCTCACCATAGAACTCGAAGAAATCGCCGACACGGATCGCCATCAGGACGCCCGGATGGGCGGCCTTGGCTTGGTAGTACTGCTGGAGCATGGGCGTCTGAGGACGCACGGAGAAGAGTATGGTGTCCTTGGCCGCCCGCCCGCACCGCCCGGCCCCGGCTGGGGAAGACCGGCGACCAGGCCATGGCCGGGCCGGATAAACTACCGTCCACGGGATGAAGAGGCTGGTTCTCCGGTGGGTGCTGTCGGTGGTCGCCTTGGTGGTGGCCGCCTACTTGACGGGTTATGTCTTGCCGAAGCACCTTGTCGTCGACACTTCCGTCGCCGGAATCCTGAAGATGTTTGTCGGGGTCGCCGTCATCGGCCTCCTGAACACCACGCTCGGCAAGCTCCTCAAATTCATGACCATCCCCCTCAACTGTCTCACCATGGGGCTGTTCAGTCTGGCCGTGAACGCGGCGATGTTCCTTGTCGCCGGCAATCTGAACTTGGGTTTCCGCGTCGAAGGGTTTCTCGGCGCCCTCCTCGGCAGCATCCTCTATTCCGCCATGGGCGGCGTCTTGGGCATCCTCGTCAAAGAGAAGGACGAAGACGGTTAGGGCATGATCAGCCGGAAGCTCCGCAGCGTCATCAAACCGACTGCCCGGCTCGCCCGCCTTGGCACGGTGGCGACGTTCGGTGTCCTGCTCGCCCTGTTCGGGCTGATCGTCACGTTCCGGGCCGTGCTCGGGCCGATGGTCGGCGGGGTCGCCCGGGGCTGGGGCCGGTTCCTGCGCAACCTTTCGACCGACCTTGACATCGAACTGGCGACCCACGTGGTCGGCGGCGTCTGCCTGGTCGCAGGAGGCTTCCTGGCCTACCGAGGCGTGCGGAGCCTGATACGTCAGCTCGGGTCGGGCGGCGACGAAGACAAGAACGGAAGCTTTGGCGTCAACGCCTACCTGCGACGCCAGATGCTGGCCAACGGCCCCAAGATCGTCGCCCTAGGCGGCGGCACCGGTCTCAGCACCCTGCTACGCGGCCTCAAGCAATACTCCAGCAACATCACCGCGGTCGTGACGGTCAGCGACGACGGCGGCAGCAGCGGCCGGCTGGTCCAGGAACTCGGCATCATGCCTCCGGGCGACATCCGCAACTGCCTCGTCGCCTTGGCCGACGCGGAAAAGCGGATGACCGACCTCTTCCAACACCGGTTCACCAAGGGGTCTGGCGCTCTGGCAGGGCACTCGTTGGGCAACCTCCTTCTCGCCGGGTTTATCGAGCAGGCCGGCGGCGACGTCGACAACGCCCTTGTCTTGGCCACCGAGGTCCTCGCCATCCGGGGCCGCGTCGTCCCCTCGACCACGGCCCATGTCACCCTCAAAGCCCTGATGGAGGACGGCGGCGAGATCGAGGGGGAGACGGCCATCGTGGAATCCACCCAACGTATCCGGCGCATCTACCTGGAGCCCGAGAACCCACCCGGGCATGCCGAGGCGGTCCGGGCGATCGCCGAAGCCGACTTGATCGTGATGGGGCCGGGCAGCGTGTACACCTCGATCGTGCCGAACCTTCTTGTCGCCGGTATCCCCGAGGCGATCTGCGCGAGCAAAGCCAAGAAGGCTTACGTCTGCAATGTCATGACCCAGCGGGGGGAGAGCGACCACTTCACTGCCGCCGAGCACGTCGTCGCCATCCAGGCGAACGTTCCCAAACGGGTCTTTGACTATGTGCTCGTGAACACCGGCACGCCGAGCGAGGGCGCTTTGGACAAGTACCGCGGTTCGGGACAGGAGTTCGTCGTCCCCGACGTCGAACGTGTCAAGCAGATGGGTTACCGGCCGGTGCACGGCAACCTGATGTCGGAGACCGACTACGTGCGCCACGACCCCGTCCGGGTCGCCGCCATCCTCATGGGGTTGCTTGACCGATGACCCGGCGGCTTGTCGTCCTGAGCGGTCCGAGCGGCGTGGGCAAGGACACCGTCATCGACGCCTGGGCGCGGCGCGACCCCCAGGTCAAGCGGGTCGTCGCCTACACCACCCGCCCGCCACGACCCGGCGAACACGACGGCGACGACTACCATTTTGTCGACCCGGAGCGCTTTGACCGCCTGGCGACAGAGGGAGCCTTCCTCGAGGCCAAGAACGTGCACGGTAACTGGTACGCCACCCCGCTCGCGGACATGGAGGAGATGCTCGACGCCGGGCTCGTCGCCGTCCTCAAGATCGACGTTCAGGGCGCCCTGGTGGCGATGGAGCGGTTTCCCTGGGCCCTGACCGTCATGCTCGCCCCACCGAGCGCCGAGGAGCTTGAGCGCCGCATCCGTGGCCGGGGCACGGACGCCGAGGAAGTTGTCGCCAAACGGCTCGCCAACGCCCGCGGCGAGTTGGCCCAGGCGGACCGGTACCAACACGTCGTCGTGAACCGCGACGTCGATGAGGCCGTGGAAGAGATCATGGGTCTCGTGGAGGCGCGGTGGCCGAGGTAGTCCTGGGCGTCAGCGGGTCGGTCGCCGCCTACCGGGCCTGCGACCTTGCCCGCGAACTCATGCGTGCCGGGTTCGGAGTGCGCGTTTGCCTGACCGACTCCGCCGAACGGTTTGTCTCCCGGGCGTTGTTCGAGGCCCTGACGGGCCGTCCGTGCCTGCAAGACACCTTTGACGAACCCGAGGCGGGCCGCATGGCCCACATCGACTGGGCCAGGGCCGCGTCGGTCCTCGTCGTCGCCCCGGCCACCGCCAACACCCTGGCCAAGCTGGCCCATGGTGTCGGTGACGACATGCTGACGACCCTCGCCTTGGCGTACCGCGGCCCCGTCGTCGTCGCCCCCGCCATGAACCCGGCGATGTATGCCCACCAAGCGACCCAAACGAGCCTGGCCGTCCTTCGTGGACGCGGGGTCGACGTGGTGGAACCGACCGAGGGCGACGTCGCCTGCGGCGAGAACGGCCAGGGCAAGCTGGCCTCCATCGCGACGATCGTGGCGGCGACCCAGGCGGCCGTCGACCGCTCCCGACGCCTCGATGGCCAATCCGTCCTCATCACGGCGGGCCCGACCGAAGAAGCGATCGACGACGTCCGTACGATCACCAACCGGTCCAGCGGCAAAATGGGCTTTGCGCTGGCCCGCGTGTGCCGGGACATGGGGGCCCGGGTCGTCGTCGTCGCCGGGCCGACGACCGCCACCCCGCCCGCCGACGTCGATGTCGTGCGGGTGCGAACGGCTGAAGAGATGCTCCAGGCCGCCACCCGCCTGGCCCAGGGCGTCGACTTGGTCTTCGCCGCCGCCGCCGTGGCCGATTACCGGCCCGCGGAGCGGGTAGTCGGCAAGATGCGCCGGACGGCGGAGGCCATCGACCTCAAGCTTGTCCCCAACCCCGACATCGTCGCGACTTTGGCCCGTGACTGTCCCCACGCCAAAGTCGTCGCGTTTGCCGCCGAACCGGGCGAAGGGCTCGAAACGGCCCGGGAGAAAATGGCCCGTAAGGGCGTGGCCGCGATCGCCGTGAACGACGTCTCCCGCGCCGATGTCGGGTTTGACAGTGACGACAACGAGATCACCCTTTTGACCGATGACGGTCAGGTTTCAAAATCGGGCAAGCGGAGCAAGCTGGCCTGCGCCCGGTGGCTGGTCGAGCAGGTCACTTGACCAACGTCATGTCGTAGGTCGCCACGCCGTCCATCAAACCCTCGATCTCCGCATGCAGGGCGGTCGCGTGGCCCGTCTTCGCGTCAAAGAGCCAGAACCCCTGGCCTTTGGTCACCTTGTCGCCGGCCAGGGACGCGGCGGCGAACGTCACCTTGACGACACCGTCCGCCACGGAGTCCAGTTTGTAGTCGGCCCGACCGGCGACGCGGTCACCAACCAAGTTGGCCGTCCAGGTCGACCCCGGAGCGACCGCCACCGCCGGCCACACGAAGTGGTTGAACGGAGCGAGACGCCATGCGGCGACCTTTTGCAGGCCCTCGACGCGGACCACCGTGCCGCGGAAGTCCATGGTGAAGACAGTCGGCTCGGGTCGCTGGAGCCGGCCTTCGTCGGCGCCGGCCCGGGCCATGGCCCCCTTGACGGTCGAGCGGACGACCACGCCTTCGGCGTCGACCTTGACGACTTCATGGGTGACGACCGAATCGGCTTGGACAGCGTGGCCGTCCGACTTTCCCTTGATCGACACCGACCACACGGTCGCTTCACCTTTTCGAGGTGTCCATGTAAACTCAAAGGAGTCTGATCGATTGGTCAAGAGGGCCGTCAGGAGTATCGCCGTCGTCATGTCGTCGTGCCTCCGCCCGAGCGGGCTTCACCGTGATCGTCGGTCAAAGGCAGTGTTTCATGAGGGATTGCCTAGTAACTTTGCTGGTGTCGGCCGTCGCCTTCGCTTCCGCGCAACGGGTACCCGACCCCAAGTGCCTGGTCTCGATGGGGCAAGGCTACGTCTTCGGCAACCCCCGACAGGTCGCCGTCGGCCTGGCCAGCGACCTCGGCCCGAGCCCCGACGGCAAGTTTCTGGCGTTTCGCCGGGTCACCCCCCTGGACCCGCTTGACGCCATACGGGGCAAGAGGGCCATGGCCAGGTTCGTGTTCTCGATTTGGAGCATGGCGACGGGCCAAGTCTGGGACGTTTTGGAGTCCACCATGGCGGAGCCGGTCATGGTGCAGTGCGCTTGGTCACGTGCCTCGGGCCAGGCGGTGTTGGTCCAGACCAGGCACCTTCCGGAGAACGACGGCGAGAGCGTCGAGATCGTGTTGGACCGTCTGTCCGTCCCGACCAAGCAGCGCCAAAACGTGGCCCGATACCGCGTGGGGGCCGATGTCCAAGTGTCGCCCTCCCCAGACGGCCGGTTCGTCCTTGTCATAGGATTGGACAATGGCACCCGGGACGATGTGGTCGATATGGCGACCGGGCAACGAGTGGGCATTCCCAGGGCCCCTGACGAGGTGCGGTTCTGGGACAAGGTGGGCCTGACGATGTACCGACGGGGAGACCGCAGCCAGGCGGCCAGGCGCTACGACCCGGTCAGTCGGCAGACCGTACCTGTCCAGGTCGTCGACAGACCGGAGACGCCGGCACTAGACCCCTTTTACCTGGCGGTCAAGCGACCCTCCAAGACCGACGCCGACGGCGACCTCTTGGTCGCATGGGGACAGATACCGGAAGCGGAAGAGGGCGAGGACGGTCTCCCGGTAGGGGCCAAGCCCACTACCGCGGCCGACGAACTGGTCAAGGCAGAACCGGCCTTACGGGGGCCGGTCGTCTTGGACGCCGACCCGGTCTCCCACACGGTCTCGGTGGCGGGCCGGTATGTCGCCTATGCCAAGCGAGGGGGTGTCTATGTCCTGCCCTTCGAACCCGTGGACCTGGAGTGGTTAGTCAAGGCCATGGCGGCGAGGGCCAGGGACCGTGCGATGGTCCAGGCCAAGCAGGTCGGGCTCGCCCTGATAATTTACTCGTCCGACTACGACGACCTCCTTCCGCCGAACTCCCACTGGCAGGACAACGTGCTCCCCTACACCAAGTCCGTGGACATGTTAAAGGGCTTCAGCTACGTCTTGGACGGTCAGAACTTGACTTCGTTCGACAAGCCTTCTGAGACGCAGATCGGGTCAGTGGACACGAGGTATGGGCGCGCCGTCGTTTATGCGGACGGGCACGTCAAGTGGGAGCCGTCGAGTCCGTCGTCCGGGCTTTACCTGTCCCTCCTCGGCGAGGGCCGGCGCCGTCCGACCGGCTAGAGGTTCCGGCTGACAACGGGGGCGATCCGCCTGAGGTCGTCCATCAGTCGGGCGAACTGGGCCGGGTCGAGGGCTTGGGAGCCGTCGGACAGCGCTTCCTTGGGGTCAGGGTGGGCTTCCACCATGACGCCGTCCGCACCCGCCACCAGAGCTGCCTTCGCCATCGGCGCGACATAGCGGGCCACGCCGGTGCCATGGGAGGGGTCGACGACCACCGGCAAGTGGGTGTTCTCCTGGAGGACCGGCACCACCGCCAAGTCGAGCAAGTTCCGGGTGTATGTCCGGTCAAACGCCATGAGTCCGCGCTCGCACAAGATCACGTGGGGGTTGCCCTGGTTGAGCACGTATTCGGCGGCCAACAGAAACTCGTCGACGGTCGCACTCGGCCCGCGCTTCAGGAAGACAGGCCGCATCGACTTGCCTGCCTCCACCAAGAGCGGAAAGTTCTGCATGGACCGGGCCCCGATCTGCAGGATGTCGACATGCTCGGCGACCGTGGCCACCATGTCGGCCGACATGACCTCGCTGATGGTCGGCAAGCCGGTCTCGTCTGAAACCTGCCTGATGATCTTCAGACCTTCCAGTTGGAGGCCCTGGAACGAATAGGGCGACGTGCGGGGTTTGAACGCGCCGCCCCGAAGGATGTGCGCCCCCGCCGACTTGACCATCTCCGCACTCGCCCGGAACTGGTCGTACGACTCGACCGAGCAAGGCCCTCCCATGACGACAAAGGTGTCCCCGCCGATCCGGACGCCTTTCACCTCGACTTCGGTCGCGCCCGTGTGGAACTCCTTGCTCGCCAGCTTGTAGGGGCTGCTCGTTTGGGTGACCTTGCTGACGCCCTCCACCAGGCCCAGCGCGCTCTCCAAACTGATCCGCTGGTCTTGGGTCAAGGCGGCGGGGACGCCGACCGCCAGCCGGTCCTCGCCGGGAAGGACCAGGGGCTCCGCGCCGTGTCGCCGGATCAACGCGCAAACGGTGTCGATCTGGGCCTGGCTGGCCCCTATTTGCATCACGACGATCATGGGTCACCCAGGATACCGGGGCCACCCCCCAGGCCGCGGGAAACGAAGGCCAGTGTCGCCGTTTTGTCGAGCAGGCTGTTCCCCGCCTCGCACCAGCTGGACAAGAGACACGCCGGGCACCCTTCCAGGCAGTCACACGACCGCAGTATGGACTGCGCCGCATCCACCAACTGGTCAAACCGGTCGTACAGCCGCTCAGCAAACCCGATGCCGCCTTGGACCCCGTCGGCAATGAAGATGGCGGGACGGAAGTTGTCGGGGAACACACCGTACCATGAGGTGAGCAGGTCGCGCCGGTCGCAACCGGCGAGGAGCGGTGCGGCAGAGACCAGTATGTGTTGCAAAGAGTGCACGACGGCCAGAGGCGTCGGGTCGTCACCGTCCACCAAAAGGTCGAGGTCGAGGCGCAGGCCGACGGTGTCGAGCGACTTGGCCGGCAGGTGGAGTTCCTCGTCGGTCAATGTCGCGCCGTCGGGTGAGACGCGGCGGAAGCCGGTCACCGACGATGTCACCGTCAGTCCGACAAGGCTGGCGCGTCCGTCTTGGCGCAGGACCGTGTGCGGGTCGACCGACGTGCTGCCGTAGCTTTGGGTCACAAACCCAGGGTCTTCCCGGTGCAGAGTCGCCTCGCCTCGGTCCAGGTCGAGATCGTCCACCACGTACGTTTCAGACCGGTGGAGGTACACCGCACCGGAAAACGCCTCGCTCTGCGCCCGCCAGGGTTCCATCGACCCGATCACTTCGCCATGGTCCAGGAGGAGCACCTGCCGGCCCGGTTCGCCCCGCAGGTTCACTTGGCGCGACGGCGAGACATGGGCGGGGTAGTAGTAGCGCCCAGAGCTCTCGGTCAGTTCGCCGACCTCAACCATTTGGTCAACTGCGGTCTGGGCACAAGGAGCAAAGCCAGGGAGCTCAGCCGGGGCAAGGGCCCGCTCGTAGGCCGCACATCGGAGTTGACCCCCGACGACGGCGGCATTGTCCATCCCCAGCACGCAAGGGTCTTCGACCCCGTCCAACCGCCCCGGCTCTCGGGCGAGGAGTTGCTCCAAGGCGTCCTGTCGGGCCAGGTAGACCGTCACGCCGTCCCGTCCGCTCCGCCCCGCGCGTCCGCTCTGTTGCCAGAAGGACGAGACTGTGCCGGGGTACCCGTTCAGCAGCACGACGTCCAATGTGCCGACGTCTATCCCCATCTCCATCGCGTTCGTCGTGACCAGCCCTCGGAGCTTGCCCTTCTGGAGGGCCCGTTCGATGGACCGTCGCTCGGCCGCCGTGTAACCCCCACGATAGGAGTCCACCGCGTCCGTTTCAAAGTCGCATTGGCCGAGGATCTGCCTGGTTCGCCGCAGGACTTCCTCCACGCCACGGCGCGAGCCGCAGAACGCCATCGTGCGTAGTCCGGCGGTGGTGAGCCTGGCCAGCACTTCGGCCGTGTCCAGGTTGGGCCTCGCCGGGACGTCTCCCTCGGGGGCCCCAACGGTGACAAGGCGGTGGCGACCGGAGGGCCCGCCGTCCTCGTCGACGATTTCCGGGCGTCGTCCGGTCAGGCGCCCAAAGAAGTCGACGGGGTCCGCCACCGTCGCACTGCACCCGACGAGTTGCGGCCGCGCCCCGTGCCAGGCCGCCAAGCGAAGCAGTCGGCGCAAGACGCCGGCGACCTGGGTGCCGAAGAGGCCCCGGTAGGTGTGGACCTCGTCGAGCACGATGTAGCGTAGGGACTTCAGGAACTGGGCCCAAGGCTCGTGGCCCGGCAACATGCCGTTGTGCAGCATGTCGGGGTTGGTGAGGAGGACGTGCGCCTGGCGTCGAGCCAGGGCCCGCGACGCCCTTGCCGTGTCGCCGTCATAAGGGGCCGCCTCGATCGTCCCGTCGGGCACCAGGGCGCGAAACTTGTCCAGTTGGTCATGGGCGAGGGCCTTCGTCGGGAAGAGGTACAGGGCCCGGGCATGGGGTTCGGTCACGCAGGCCTGGAGCACGGGGACGTTGTAGCAGAGCGACTTGCCGCTGCTCGTGCTTGTGGTGACAAGGACGTCGTGCCCGGCCAAGGCGTGGCCGACCGAGACGGCCTGGTGGGTGTACAGCTGGCTGACACCGTCCTGGCGGAACCACTCGACGACGCGCGGGTCGACGCCGGCCGGCCACGGAGCAAAGGCGGCTTCCTTGGGCCGACGCTCCACGACGTTGAGCACCCGGTCACCAAAAACCGACCGGGCGATCGCGACCGGGTCGCGGCCTGCCTCAGTCCAGGTTGTTGAGGACGTCGTTCTCCTCCCGCTTGCCGCGCGAGGTCAGGTTGGCGGCGAGGATGCTGGCAAAGAAGAGGGCGGACATCGGGATCGCCATGGCCAACATGCTGAACGGGTCGCCGCCCGGCGTGACGATCATGGCCACGACAAAGACCCCGACGGTCGACTGCTTCCAGTAGCGCATCAGGAACTGGGGGGAGACCAAGCCGATCTTGGTCAAGAAGAAGATGACTAGGGGCAGCTGGAACGCCAGTCCGAACGCCAAGAGCATCTTGACGGAGAAGAAGATGAGTTCCGAAGGCTGTTGGATGATGCCGAAGCCGGGCGTCTCGGCCGAAAACGACAGGAACCACTGGAACGCGGGGTCGAGGATCATGAACCCGAGCCCAACCCCGATCACGAAGAGGCCCATGCTGATCGGGACGACGACCCGGAACGGCCTGATCTCGTGTGGCTTCAATCCCGGCTTGACAAAGCCCCACAGTTCGCCCACGATGAAGGGGATCGCCAACACCAAGCCGATGTAGAGCGCCATCTTGAAATGGAGCATGAAGGGCTGGGTCAGGTCCAAGAACTTCCAGTCGACCTTGATCTTGGAATGCGCGGCGGCCCGGTTGATGACGCCGTAAAAGATGTTGAGGACCGGCGGGTAGAGGAACCAGCCGATGACCGTGCCGATCGTCAGGGCGACCGCCGCGCGGACGATCCGTCCGCGCAACTCCTCAAGGTGTTCGCCCAAAGTCGCGCGGAAGTCCTCGGGGTCTCCCGTGAACTTCCGCGGTTTGGGCTTTTGTGGTCCCTGAAGCAAGGGCATCGCCCTCTATTGTGCCGGGACCAAGCTCAGCTCTCTAGTTCCATGATGATCGACGCGTTCACCCGGATGATCTGCTTCTGCGTCGCCTGGCCACCACCACCGCCGGTCGCTCCGCCGGGGAACCCGGTGCCGCCTGGGGCACCCGGTCGGCCAGGGGCTCCGCCGCCCTTGCCCTGCATGCCGGGGAAACCGGCTCCGGGCGGTCGGCCCGGGCCCTGCTGGAACATGTGGATTTGGCCGTTCTCGTCGATACGCGGGTCAAGGAAGAAGTTCGGCAGGTCAGGCCGGTTGATGTCGGCCGCGCCGTCACCAAATCCGCCCTTGCCGCCCCGCCCGGCGCCGCCAGCCCCCGAGAGTCCTGCCGGTCCACCAGACGGGCCTCCGAACCCCGTGCCGCCGCCGACACCCGAACTCACAGCGACCTCGACCAGCGACTCTTGGGTGACGTTCAGCTCTTGGCGGATCACCAAGCCTCGGTCCATCGCGAGCCAGACAAGGCTCTCGACCTTGACACTGTTCGCCTGCCCTTGCTGAAGTCCCAGGTTGCTGACGTCCTTCAAGTCCTTGGCGCCGACGGCGACCTGCGTGCGGAGCTTGGCACACGGGATGCCGTGCTGCCATTCGACGCCCTCGAACGTCGCCCGGCCCGGCAGGGCCTGGGTGAGCTTGTCAATCTCGTTGATCTTGTCCAGGTCGTAGGCGCCGAGCAGGAACGTCCCTTGCCAGACGTCGCCCGGCTTGACCGCTTTGGTCGGCAGGACGGGCAGGGGCAGCAAGGCGAAGAGGTCGATCCGGTAAGCCTCGCCCGCGGTGCCTTCCATGGGGAAATACGTGGGCATGGAGCCGAAGACTTCGCGGCCGGTGTCGGTGATGCGCATATAGACCGGCTGCATCTCATAGTCCATGACCTTGCGCGGCTCGGCGTCTCCCCGGACGGTGAGCATCGCGTAGTCCTTGCCTTTGGTCGGCAACGGCTGCATGCGGATCAGGCCCTCCTTGCCGTCGCTGTCGCTGTAGGAGTTGTCCACCGCAAACAGGAGGCGGAGGTCCTCGTCGCGCAGGACGGTCTCAAACGGCCGGCTACCCAGGGCGGCCTGGGCCTGGGTCACCTGGGCATAGCTGACCTGCTCCTTGATGTTGTAGACCCATTCGCTTCCCGGCTTGAACTTGTAGCGTAGGCGACGTCCTTCCTCACTCACCGCGATGCTGGTGTGGTTGTCCAGGGTCACGCGGACGGAAGACCGGTTCAACACCTGTGGTTTGCGCCCCTCGCCCATGTCCTGGTACAGGACAAGCTCGATGTTCATCGGGCCGTCCGGGATGCCGCGCGCCTTGGTGTCCAAGTCGTAGACATAGTCTTGGCCTTCTTCCTCGGGCATCACCGCCTCAAGGAACTTGCCGTTGACCACGACGCCCAGGTAGCCAGATTCGGGGATGCTGTTCTTGGGCACCCGCACCTTGACGGTCTCGCGGACGGTCGAACCGTCCAAGGGGCGGCGGATGGTGAACGTGCCTTGGGCCATGGCCATGCCCATCAACCCCATCGCGATTGCCACTGCGACAAACTTCTTCATCTACTGGTCTCCGAATACCCCGGTTCAGCCCGGACGCGCCTTGACTTGGGCTCTTACGTCTATTGACGGTCGATCCTTCCCGTGATGTTACATTGTCGCGGGCCCAATTAGCTCGGGCTCGGCCCGGCACAGGCCGTGCGGGACCGCCTATCATGTGATCAGATGTCCACTGTCCCGTTCGACGTCGAGACCCTCAACCCCCAACAGCGCGACGCGGTGGAATACAACGGCGGCCCGCTGATGGTCGTGGCCGGCGCCGGTTCGGGCAAGACCCGCGTCATCACCTGCCGCATCGCCCGCATCCTCGCCGACGGCGTGCCACCCCACCGTGTGCTCGCCGTGACGTTCACGAACAAGGCCGCGCGGGAAATGAAGGAACGCGTCGTCGAGATGGTCGGCCCCCGGGCCGGTGGGCTGTGGATGGGCACGTTCCACTCGGTGTGCGCACGCCTCTTGCGCGTCGAGGGCGAGGCCATCGGGCTGGACCGCAACTTCGTCGTCTATGACGACTCAGACCAGATGAGCCTGGTCAAGGACCTTGTGAAGGCCAAGGGACTCGAAGACCGCACCCTGCAGCCGCGGGCCGTGCTCGCCGAGATCAGCCGGGCCAAAGAACGGTTGCTCGGACCCGAGGCGTATTCGCGGGAGGCCGCCGGGTTCTTCGAGCGGATCGTCGGCACGATCTACGCCGACTATAACAAAGCCCTCGCCCGCGCCAACGCCCTGGACTTCGACGACATCCTCATGAAGACAGTGCGCCTCTTGGAGCAGAGCGAGGCGGTCAGGGAGAAGTTGCAAGACCGCTATCTCCATGTCTTGGTCGACGAGTACCAGGACGTCAACCTGGCCCAGTACACCATCGCGGACCGCTTGGCCGCCAAGCACCGCAACATCACCATCGTCGGTGACGACGACCAGTCGATCTATGGCTGGCGCGGGGCCGACGTCTCCCTCATGATGCGGTTCAGCAGCGACCATCCGGACGCCCGGGTCGTCACCCTCGCCCAAAACTACCGGTCGACAAAGAAGATCCTCGCCGGAGCCCATGCCGTCATCCGCCACAACCGAGGGCGCAACGACAAGGAACTCTGGACGGAGAACAGCGACGGGGCCCCGATCAAGGTCGGCGAGGCCGGGACCGAGACAGACGAGGCGCTCCTCGCCGCCGACACCGTGATGCGCGAAGTCCATCAGGGCCGACGCAAGTGGGGAGACTTTGCCGTCCTCTACCGCACCAACGCCCAGTCACGGGCGGTCGAAGAGGCGTTCCTCGCCCACCGCATCCCCCACGTCCTCGTCGGAGGACAGAGGTTCTATGACCGAAAGGAGATCAAGGACCTCGTCGCCTACCTCCGTGTGGTGTGGAACCCCTCCGACACCGCCAGCGTCAAGCGGGTCATCAACACGCCGGCCCGAGGCGTCGGCGCAACCGCCCTGGCCAGCGCCGAGAAGTTCGCCGCCGAGCACGACCTCACCCTTTTCCAGTCCTTCACCGACACCCGGTTCGAACAGACCCTGGCGAAAAAGTCACTGCAGGGGGTCCGGCAGTTCACCAAGGTGATCGAAGACGCCCAACTGCTCATGGGCAGTGAAGGCGTCACGCCGGTGCTGAAGCACGTCTTGAACGAGTCTGGCTACTTGGAAGAACTCCGTGCCGAGCGCACCGAAGAGGCCCAGAGCCGTCTGGAGAACCTCCAAGAGTTGGTCAACGTGACCGCCCAGTACGACAGCACGACTTCCCCGGAAGAGCGTGACCTAGGCGGCTTTTTGGAGGGTGTCGCCCTAGTCTCCGATGTCGACACCTTGCAGAACGAGGGCGACGCCGTGACCCTCATGACCCTGCACTCCTCCAAGGGCCTGGAGTATCCCGTCGTCTTCATGCTCGGCATGGAAGAGGGCGTCTTCCCTCACAGCCGGGCCCTCGGTTCGGACGGTGAGCTTGAAGAAGAGCGGAGGCTGTGCTACGTGGGCATGACCCGGGCCCGTGAGGAGCTTTTCCTGAGCTACGCCCGCCGACGGGCGACCTACGGGCAAGCCAATTTCAACCCGCCCTCCCGGTTCCTGCAGGACGTGCCCAAGTCTCTGGTCGAGCCGATGGCCGGGGCGGCGATGCCCGCCATGGCGGCGGTCTCCAGCATCCGCTCGGTCAGGCAGGAGCGGTCAGGCGGCTACACGATGGTCGAGCCCGCTGAGGAAGAGGCGCCCAGGCAGCGCGCCGCCTGGACCCCGCCCTTCTCCGTCGGGCAAAAGGTCAACCATCGCAAGTTCGGCGTCGGTGTGGTCATCGCCTGCGCCCCGCTCAAGGCCGACGCAGAAGTGACCGTCGCCTTTCCGGGCGCGTCGGGCGTCAAGAAGCTTGTGCAGAGCCTGGCAAAGTTGGAGGCCGTTTGAAGTGGGTCACCCTGGTGCCCCTGGCCCTGGTGGCGGGGTGCCAAGCCGGGGATGACGCCCTGATGCCCCTGGGGACGGGAAAGGTCTGGCAATACCAAGTCACGTCTGGTCTGACGTCCGGGGTCCAGGAGGTCAAGGTCGTCGGCCCGACGTCGGTCGGGCCCTACTCCGGCTGGTCATTGCGAGGCGATGGGGCGGAGACCCGCTTGGCCTGGGCCGGCCGCCGGCTGGTCGCGGCGGAACTCGCCGGCACAACCTACTCACCGCCCTTGCCCCTGGTCGACCCTGACGCCATGACCAAAGTGGTCGAGTGGGACGGCCAGGTCGACAGCGGCGCAGGCCCCCAGTCGGTGAAGGCGACGCTCAAGCTCAAGCAAGACAAAGACACGGTGGGGAACCGCCGGGTCACGGTCACCATGGCCGACATCGTGTTCTCCAATGGCGACGAAGCCTTGGTGTGGTTTGCCCCCCATATCGGCGTGGTCCGCCAAGAACAACGCCGTAAGGACCGGCTGGTCGCCAAGCTTGTCTACCTCAGCGGCCCCTGACCTCTTAAAACGCCTTTCCGTCGTAATCCCGCATCAGGCCGACGACGCGGCCCAAGATCCTGGCGTCCTCACGGTCGATGACGATGGGTTCGTAGGCGGGGTTGCTCGGCATGAGGCGCACTTGCCCGCCGTTGAAGTGGATGCGTTTCACCGTCGCCTCTTCGCCGATCAGGACGGCGACAAGGTCGCCCTGGTTGGCGGCCTGCTGCGGTTTCACCACGACAAGGTCCTGCGAGTTGATCCCCTCGCCGGACATAGAGTCGCCGCGGACGCGGAGCAAGTACGCGTCGGAGTTGTTCTTGACCATCCCCGTCGGCACCGGCACCATGTCCTCCACGTATTCCTGGGCCAGGATCGGCGAACCGGCCGCAATCTGACCAAGCAGGGGCAGCATCACCACGTTAGGCGTCGAGGCCTGAAAGTCGGGATGTTTGATCCGGATCGACCGCGGCGTGTTGGCGCGGTCGATGTACCCTTTCTTCTCTAGGGCGTCCAGGTGCACGGTGACGCCACGCAAAGAGCCGATCTTAAACTTCTGCCCGATCTCGCGGATCGAAGGCGGGTAACCGTTGTCCTGCAGATACTCTGCGACGAATCTCAGGATCGCTTCCTGGCGAGGTGTCAGTCCTTTGGCCATCTCCAGTCCGGGCCGTGCACACCAGACGTACGCCGACCTAGCACAGAGTGTGACGTATATTTGTCTACATGTCAAGGGGCGACCATGGGGCCGCACCGCCGCGATGCCATAATCCCCATTCGCCCGCCCGTCGGTCGGGCGCAGGAGCCGCCGTGTCCATCAGCAACATCCGCAACATGATCGAGAACAAGGGCTGCCAGGTCGGCCTGGTCGTCATCGGCGTCCTATCGCTGATCGGCTTGGCCGGAGTCGGTTCCTTTGGCAACATGTTCGGGGGTCTGACCGGCGCGGACAAGCAGATCGACCAGACGCCGCCGGTGCTGGAACTCGGCAACATCAAGCTGACCGAAGCCAATTTCCAGGCCGTGTTCAGCGACTCGTCCGAAAAAATGGGGCAGTTGGTCAACCAAGACCCCGACTTCCGCCTCCAATTTATGGCCAAGGCGGCCACCACATTGGCGAACCAGGCCGCCGTCAAGGCCATCGCCGCCGAACGGAAGGTGAACCTGGACGACAAGGCGATCATCGCCATGGCCGAGAAGAGCCTGAACGACTGGATCGCCCAACAGAAGGAAATCTTGGTCGCGACCGGCAAGATCAAGGCCGACGCCTCCGCCTCGGAGGTTGACGCCGCGATGAAGGCCGCCCTGGGTGGCCGGGACATCAAAGACCTCGTGTCGGCCCGGGTGGAGGCGGTGAAGCAGCAACTGGCCGACCCGGCCAAGCGCGAAGTCCTCGTCAACGGGGCGACCGTCCAGGCCCTCATCGAGGCCGAGGCCGCCAAGCACCAAGTCAGCGACGATGTCCTGAAGAAGGACTACGAAAGTTTCACCCTCGACCAGGTGCCCTTCCAAGACCAGACCGTGCCGCTGGAAGAGCGCAAGGCCCTGGCCGAGAAAGCCCTCGCCGACGCCAAAGCGGGCAAATCGCTCGAAGAAATCCGCAAGGCGTACGCCCCGAAGGAAACGACCGCCCCCGTGACGATGAGCCGCGGCATGATCAACCTGGATCCCGTCCTCAAGCCGATCGGCGACCTGAAAGTCGGCGAGTGGAGCGGCGTGCTCATCTACCAGGGCTTCCCCGTCGTCTACCGAGTCGCCAAGATCGCGCCGAACCTGCCCGCCGACTTTGAGAAAAACGTGGCCAAGTACCGCGAGTCTCACTCCATGACCCTTGCCCAGAAGGCGGTCAACGACCTTGTCACTGAGAAGGTCAAGGGCGTCAAGTGGTTGTCGGCCGGGCTCGAACTCATCGTCAACTATCAGAAGGAGACGGCCGACCGAGAGCTCACCACCGACAGCGCCAAACGAAAAGCCGCCCTGCAAAAGCTCAATGAGGACGCCAAGGCCCTCGCCGCAAAAGCGCCCGCCGCCGCCCCCAAGGACGGCACTGCTGCCGTGGTGACGTCCAGGCTCGACGACGAGGCCGCCGCCCTGGTGCGCAACGCCACGTCCAAGCAGCTTTACGCCATGGCGACGCCGACCGAACAAGCGGACATGGCCCAAGACCGCCTGGAGTCGCTCCAAGCCGTACTCCAGTTCGTCGACAGCACCAACGTGCGCATGGAGATCGTGGACGTCGCAGTCAAGGCCGACGACAACGACACCGCGGCCGAGAACCTGGCCGAAGCGGCGATGTCCCTGGGCCGGCCCGACCCCGTCTCGGAAGCCGCCTATGCGACGATCAGCAAGAAGCTTGACGAGCTGAAAAAGGCGAACAAGCTCACCGACGCGACGGCGAAGAAAGCGGAAGAGGCCCTGCAGTCTTGGCTCAAGGACAAGATCCAGTACGAAAAGGACCAAGAGGAGCTCAAAAAGCAGAATGAAGAGCGGGACAAGGCGCTGAAGGCGGAAGAAGAAAAGGCCGCCGCAGAGAAAGCCGCCGCGGAAAAGGACAAGAAACCCGCTGACAAGCCTAAGGCGGGGGACGCCAAGTCCGGCGAAGGAAAGTCGATGGAAGACCAGTTCCTCGTCCCGAACGCGAAGAAAGGGAACTGACCATGGCCCAGGGACGGCTCGTGTTGGTCGCGACGCCCCTGGGCAACTTGGGTGACCTCAGCCCCCGCGCCGCCGACGCGCTCTCGACGGCCACCCAATGGGCGGTCGAAGACACCCGTGTCTCCGCCAGCCTGCAACGCCACCTGGGGCTGAAGCGGCCCATGACGGTGCTGAACGACCACACCCCTCACGCACGCTTGACGCAGTTGGTCGACGCGGTGGAAGCCGGCGAGACGGTCGCGGTCTTGAGTGACGCAGGCACACCGGCGGTCAGCGACCCCGGGGCCGAACTGGTCGACGCCTGCCATGTCCGCGGCCTGGTCGTCGACGCCACACCGGGCCCGAGCGCGGTGACGACCGCCCTCAGTCTTTCCGGCTTCTACGCCCAACGGTTTGCGTTCCTCGGGTTCCTCCCACGGAAGCCCGGGCCGATGCGCGAAGTCCTCTTCCCTTTTGCCGAGAGCACCTTGACCCTCGTCTTCTTCGAGTCGCCGTTCCGGGTCGAAGCCTTGCTCCGGGCCTGCGCCGACACCCTTGGCGACCGTCGCTATGCGGTCTGCCGGGAGCTGACCAAAATCCACCAGCAAGTTTGGCGGGGACGCTTGCCCCAGACGCCGACGGAGAAGGAAGTCACAAAGAAGGGCGAATTCACCGTGGTAGTCGAAGGAAACCGCCGTCGTGGGCCAATAAACGACAATGAGGACGCTTAGGCTATAATCTCGGGAGAGACCCGGGAATAGGGTCTGGACGTCGTATTGACAAGGACATGTCGAAGATGAGGGCAGCTCGATTTCTAGTGACGCTCGGGGTTCTGATGGCCGCGCTCTTGGCCTCGGCCCAAGTGCCGACCAGCGGGACCTACCGCATCCAGGTCGAAGACGTCCTTCAGGTCAAGGTTTACAAAGAGGTCGAGGTGGCCCAGCAGTTGCAAGTCCTGCCTGACGGCAACATCACCGCCCCCTTCGTGGGGTTGGTGCGCGCTGCGGGGCGCACATGCGAAGAGTTGCGCCAGGAACTGGCGGACCTCTACAAAAAAGTCCTCCTCATCAAGGAGCCGATCGTCTCGGTCGAAGTCATCACCATCCGTCGTATCCACGCGTCGGCGGGCGGCGCCGTGGCGAAGCCGGGCGTGTTCGAAGTGCGTCCCGGTGAGACCGTTCTGGACTTGCTCCAGTACGGCGGCGGCACCTTCATGGACGGCCGCGCCGAACTGAAGCGCGCCTACCTCCGCCACAAGGCCAGCCGAGAGGTCGTGCCCATCGACTTGCAGGCCCTGCTCGTTAAGGGTGACATGTCGCAAAACTACGTCATCCAAGACGGTGACGAGTTGGTCGTCCCCGAGGAGAACCGCAACCGCATCATCGTCGACGGCGTCGTCCGCACGCCGACCGTCGTCCCCTACCGCGAGCCGATGCGCGTCTTGGAGGCGGTCAACAGCGCGGGTGGCGCGGTGGACGACCGCTCCAAGTTCTCCAAGGTGCAAGTCATCCGCGAGATCACGGGCCGACCGGGCAGCTACATCAGCATCGAGTGCGACCTTGTCGCGTTCAAGAACAAGGGCGACGCAAAGCAAAACATCATGCTTGAGCCCGGCGACATCGTCTATGTGCCCGACACCGGTAACCTGAGGCTTGACAAGATCGGCGCCCTTGCCAACTTCGTCTTCATCCTCGACCGGTTCGGTATCAACTTCCTCGGTCTGACGAGGCGCTGAGAAAGGCCTGACGAAAAAGAGAGCGGCCGGTCCGAAATCGGACCGGCCGCTCTCTTTGTACCTGCCTTGGGTGGTCAGAACGAAGCCCAGTCGATATCGCCGCCACGGCGGCGTTCCCGGAAGTTCTTGTCGGTCAGCACGATCGTGAACGGCGACTTGTAACCTTCACCCTTGGCCGACAAGTCGAGCAGGAGTTGGTCTCCCGCGCGCCCGCCACCTTCGGCCCGTTCGTTATAGATCCCATCCATCTTGTTCGTCGTGTAGCGTTGCCCACGCGCGTTATAGGGCGCCTGGCTGTACACCTGCTTGATCTGGTCCGGCTTGAAGAACATCTGCGACGTCAATTCAACGGTTCGCTCGGACGCCTCGTGGAACTTGCGGACTTTGAAGTGGATATGTGGCGCCCGTCCGGGATACCAGCCCGGGACGATTGTCCGAAAGCGGGTCAACCCCTTGTCGTCGGTCACCTGGTGGCCACGGAGCCATTTCTGACCCGACGTGTCCT
Organism: Fimbriimonadaceae bacterium; assembly: GCA_019638795.1. Classification (NCBI taxonomy): domain Bacteria; kingdom Bacillati; phylum Armatimonadota; class Fimbriimonadia; order Fimbriimonadales; family Fimbriimonadaceae; species Fimbriimonadaceae bacterium. The sequence goes on from JAHBTB010000005.1 coordinate 202,779, forward strand.
CGTAGTTCATAGGAGAGTCAATGTCGCTGTACTTGCCACCGGTGTCGCAATGCCACAGATCGACCTGGGCCGCCGCCAACGGGACAAACGAGGTGCCCACGAGTTTGAGGACCTTGACCTCTAGGTCAAAGAGTTTCCCGTTCGCCACCCCTTCCCGCTTACGGTCACCTCTCAGGTCCGAGCGGTTGAGCTTCTCATCGACGAAGAACGGCCCTTCGGTCAGTTCCGGGCTGGCGATCAATCCGGTCTGCTTTTTGTCGGCCTCCTGCAGCAAGGCCAAGGCGTGGGCGGGAAACGCGGCCACTGCCCCGGCCGAGATGGCCCAGCGGAGTACGTCGCGTCGCGTGTGGATGATCCCTATTGTCGCGTCATCTGCGTCCATGCGCCATTCTAACAAGCACTCCTGCGCTTGTAAAGGAGGAGCAGGAAGGGGTTCGCCAAGGGCCGTCGCCGGCCCTTGGATCAGACGTCTTCAGGCCTTCAGCGCCCGGCAAGGACAGTGGCGTAGCGGGCCGCGACCTTGTCCCAGTTAATGACGCTCCAGACGGCGGCCAAGTAGTCAGGGCGGCGGTTCTGATAGTTCAGATAGTAGGCGTGCTCCCACACGTCGATGCCAAGGAGCGGCACCAAGTTCTGCGACAAGGGCGAGTCTTGGTTGGCGGTGCTCAAGACCTGGAGGTTGCCCAGTTCGTCGGAGGCCAGCCAAGCCCATCCGGACCCGAACCGCTTCGCCCCGGCATCGTTCACCTGTGACTTCAGTTGGTCAAGCCCACCGAAAGTCTCGTTGATCTTGTCCGCCAAGGCGCCGGACGGAGCTGACGACCCGCCCGGGGTCAAGATGTCCCAGAACAAGGTGTGGTTGGCATGGCCACCACCGTTGTTACGGACGGCCGCCTTAGTCGCGTCGGGCACGGGCAGGACGTCAAGGTCCACCAGTAAGTTCTCGACGGGCAACTCGGTCACCGCCGGGTAGTCCTTCAGCGCCGCGTTGAGGTTGTTCACGTAAGCCTGGTGGTGCTTGCCGTGGTGGATCTCCATGGTCTTGGCGTCAATGTGAGGCTCAAGAGCATCCTTGGCGAAGGGGAGCGGGGGAAGTGTGTATTCAGGCATAGTGGTTCTCTTTTCTACTCCCAGTCACCGGAGAGGTGCTGGGTTGCCCTGGGCCGTCCTGCCGCCCAGGCGCTTCAACCGGCGCGGCTGGGCGACCCCGACCGGGCTGTGAGCTTTGAAGTAGTCGATGAGGACGTCCAGGTCGACGAGCCCGGTGTCGGTCCGCTTCCCCTTTGCCTCCTTGATGACGTCATGCTTGTCGCCGCCGCCCGCGATGAAGCTGTTGAACGTGATCGTGTAGGTCGCCGTCAGGTCGACGGGCTGTCCCGCCACCACAAGGTCGGTGACACGCTGGCCCGCCGGCTTGGAGGGGTCGTAGGCATACGACGTCCCCACCGACGGGTACAGCATCCCCGCCTCGCCGGCCCCGCTGTCCAGGGCCGCCTTGAGTTCGGCACCGGTCAGTTCCAGGAGGACCAGAGTGTTGGCAAACGGCGCCACCTCAAGGGCCTTGCTATAGGTCACCGGCCCGACCGCGAGGTCGGCGCGCACCCCTCCGGCGTTGGTGAACGCGGCCACCGCACCAAACTTTTTCGTCGCCTCCAGCATCGCGTCGGCGATCACGTCGCCCATGCTCGAACCGGTGCCGTCGGCGTTGCTCCGCGTCAAGGGCGCGGAGACTTGACCGACCACCGCGGCCCGCTGGGCCTCGATCGGCTTGGCGAACGCCGCGTAGAGGGCGGTGACAAACGGGGCCTCGGGCACGTCCTCGGTGACTGGGATCGGAGCCCCGTCCCAAGACTTGATGTGGCCATCGTCATCGAAGGTCACCTGGATACGGCCCAGCACTTTCCCCCACTCCCAGGCCTGGACCACCAGCACCTTTTGGCCGTCCGCGCCTTCGACGACCGTGGGGTAGGGTCCCTTGCCGACGAAGCCCTTCAAGCCGGTGTCGCCCAGCAGGGTGTGGCTGTGCCCTCCGACGACAAGGTCAAGACCGTGGATCTTCTTGGCCAAATCTTGCTCCACGTCGTAGCCGCAGTGGCTGACGAGGATGACCTTGTCGATCTTCTCCTTCATCAGGCCGTCGACGGCTTCTTGGATGGACGTGACCAAGTCCTTGACCTTCACGTTCGGCCCGGGCGAACTGATGTTGGTCACGTCGGGAGTCGTCGCCCCCACGATGCCGATCCTTTGGCCACCGACTTCGACCACCGCACTCGGCTTGACGAGGTCGCGCAGGAGAGGCTCGGCGGAAAAGTCGAGGTTCGCCGACAGCACGGGGAACGAGGCGTTCTTCACAAACTTCGCCAGGGTGGCCGGCCCTCGGTCGAACTCATGGTTCCCCACCGCCATGGCCTGGTAGCCGATCGCGTTCATGTAGGCGAGGTCGGCTAAGCCCTCGTACGTGTTGAAGAACATCGTCCCTTGGAACACGTCTCCCCCGTTGAGCAACAGGGTGTTGTCCGCCTTTTCCCGCTCCCTCAGGATCAAGGTGGCCTGCCTCGCGTAGCCACCCAAGACCCTGTCCCGCACCTTCGTCGCTTCCGCATGGGCGTGCATGTCGTTGGTGTGGAGGATCGTCAGGGTGAAGGGTTCCGAGAAACACAGGGACCCCACAAAGAAGGCGAGCAGGCTCGCGATGGCCCGGTACATGCCGAGGGATATACCTGGTCTCAGTCCATTCGTGGGTCGTGCAGGAACTTGGCGTGAAGGTCAAGGTACAGGCGGTTGCGTCCGCCCGCATGGACCGCCTTGCCTTTCAGCGCCGCGGGGACCGACGCGATGGTCCGGGGGAAGTAGGGGTCGACGGCCAGTTCGACGTCGGCCGGGCCGTCTGGCGAGCCGGTGGTCGGGTTGCCGCTTGCCACCAGGTCTGCCACGGCTTGCTCCGGCGACTTGCCCCAGAAGTTGTCGAGGGCGACCGGTTCGTCGGGACGGTCGAACCGCCACATCCAATAGTTCGTGCCCTCTTGGTTCACGCGGACTTCGCTGGGAAAGACGCCCAGACCCGAGGGGCAGGCCGTCACCCCCTTGACCTTGTACGGCCCCAAGGTCTCGACCGTCCAACCCGCGCGTGGGTCGCTGGGGGGCCATCCAGTCCACGGCTTGTACCCGAGAGACTCCTTAAGGTCGCGGCGGTCGGGCATCCGGTCGTCGTTGTCGTCCATGTAGAGCTGAAAGGCAAGGCCCAACTGCTTCAGATTGCTGAGACAGGCCGCTTTCTTCGCCGCTTCCTTCGCTCGGGCGAACACGGGGAACAGGATCGCGGCCAAGACCGCGATGATCGCAATCACGACCAGCAGCTCGATCAGGGTGAAGGCACGCGGGCGCATGGCTTCCTCCACTCTACGCCGATCGGCCCATCTGCCGCAGTTCCGCCCTAGTCAGGCGTCGGCCTTTGGCCGCTCACCATCCGGTATGCCAGGTAAAAGACAGCGTCATGTCCGCCGTTGACCAGAAAGTCGTCGACACCCTCCGCTTCCTTGCCGTCGACATGGTCGAACGGGCGAAGTCCGGACACCCCGGCCTGCCCCTGGGCGCCGCGCCGATGGCCTACGCTTTGTGGTCACGCCACATGCGCTTCGACCCGTCGCGCCCCGATTGGTTCGACCGCGACCGATTTGTGTTGTCGGCGGGGCACGGCTCGGCCCTGCTTTATGCCTTGCTCCACGTCTTCGGTTACGGGATCGGCATAGACGACCTCAAAAACTTCCGCCAACTGGGGAGCAAGACGCCGGGCCACCCCGAGCTTGGCGTGACCCCGGGCGTCGAGGTCACGACCGGGCCGCTGGGCCAAGGTTTTGCCAACGGTGTCGGCATGGCGATCGCCGAGGCTTGGTTGGCCGACCGCTACAACGTGGGCGGCCACAAGATCATTGACCACCACACCTACGCCATTGTCAGCGACGGTGACCTGATGGAGGGTGTCGCCCAAGAGGCCGCTTCCCTGGCCGGGCACCTGAAACTGGGCAAGCTGGTCTACCTCTATGACGCCAACGACATCAGCTTGGACGGCCCCACCGACCTGAGCTTTAGCGACGACACCGCGACCCGCTTTGCCGCCGTCGGCTGGCATGTCGAGCGCGTCGAGGCTGGCGAAGACTTGGAAGCGGTCTCTGCTGCCCTCGAGCGCGCCAAGGCGGTCACCGACAAACCAAGCCTCGTGATCGTCCACACCGTCATCGGGTTCGGAAGCCCCAAGGCGGGCACAAGCAGCGCCCACGGCTCGCCCCTGGGGGCCGAGGCCACCAAGGCGACTAAGGAAAAGCTTGGCTGGCCCGTCGAACCGCCGTTCCTCGTGCCGGCCGAAGCGACGAACAACCGGGACGCCGCCATCGCCAAGGGGTCCGCATTGTCCAGTGCCTGGGACGAGAAACTCACCGCCTACCGGCACGACCACCCCGCCCTGGCCGCCGAGTTGGACGACCTCGTCGCGGGCCGTCTGCCTTCCGGGTGGGACACGCACTTGGACGAACTGGTCTTTGACAAGCCGACCGCAACCCGGACGGCCGGGGGCAAGGCCCTGGACGCCGCCGCCAAAGGCCTCGCCTGGCTGGTCGGCGGGGCGGCCGATCTCAGCGGTTCGACCAAGACGGCCGTCTCCGGGGCACCTGTCTTCGGCCCCGCGACTCCGGGCGGGCGAAACGTCTACTACGGTGTCCGGGAGCACGCGATGGGCGCTGTGGTCAACGGGATGGTCGCCCACGGTCTGCGCGCCTACGGGTCGACGTTCCTCGTGTTCAGCGACTATATGCGCGGCTCCGTCCGGGTGGCGGCCCTCAGCCAGCAGCCCAGCTTGTTCGTCTTCACCCACGACAGCGTCTGCGTCGGCGAGGACGGCCCGACTCACGAGCCGGTCGAGCAGGTCATGTCCCTTCGCCTTGTGCCCGGACTGGAGGTGTACCGCCCCGCCGACGGCCTTGAGACGGTCGAGTGCTGGCGTCAGGCCTTGGCGCGAGAAACGACCGCGGCGATCGTGCTGAGCCGCCAAGACTTACCGCCGCTTCCGGTCGCACCCGCGGCCGTCCGCGCCGGCGTCGCCAAGGGGGCGTATGTCGTGGCGGACGGGGGCGACGTGCTGATCGCGGCGACCGGTTCGGAGGTCTCCTTGGCCCTGGCCGCCCGCGACGCCCTGGCGGGCAAGGGGACCATGGCCCGGGTTGTCTCGATGCCCTGCGTCGAGATGTTCAGGCAGTTGCCCGCCGCCGAACGAGACGCCATTGTCCCGCCGTCGATGCCCAAGGTCTCCGTCGAGGCCGGGGTCACCACGGGATGGCAGGACATCCTAGGCCCCGGCACGAAGGCGGTCGGCATCGACCGCTTTGGCGAGTCGGCCCCAGGCGAGCAAGTCTATGCGCACCTGGGCATGACCGTTGAGCGCGTCGTCGCCGTGTGTCAAGAAGCTGTCAAGTCGAAATAGTCCTAGGACCAAGGAGATCTGGACGCAATCCATTGCATTTATTCAGTTGTGGGAAGGGAGCGCGGTAAACGCACCCAAGGATCAACTCAATGAAATCCACGTTCTTGATTGGAGCCGTCGCGGCGACCGCCGCCCTTGCATACGCTATGACGGGCGGAAACGCCGGTACAGGACTGAAACCGGGCGAAAGGGTGACCCCGTTCAACCCCAGCCACATCGTCGGCCCCTTGGCCGGCACCTCCAACTGCTTCCCCTGCACGATGCAGTGGCGTCCCCAAGTCCAGGTCTGGGTGAACAACGACTCGCCCGAGAACGTGCTGGCGATCGAAAAGACGCTCCAGAAGGCGATGGACGAGAACAAGAAGGCCGAGTTCAAGGCCCTCGTCGTCTACGTCGCCCCCAAGTCTGAGCACGCCAAACTCGCCAAGACCATCAAGGCCGGCGCGGAGAAGGCCGGCACCACGAGCATCGGCATCGCCATCATCGATCCGAGCGACGACGCGCTCGACGCCTATAAGATCAGCACGGCCAAAGACGCGAAGAACACCGTCTACGTGTACAAGAACTGGGTCGTCAAGGAGACGATGAACAACTTCAAGGCCGACGAAAAGGGCTTGGCGTCGCTGAACGCGGCGATCAAGACCATCGTCAAGTAGCTTCGGTCCCATCCTCCAACTCCCGGCTCCGGCGCGTCAGCACCGGGGCCGGCCTCCGTTTGGGCCGCCGGTATAAACTTGGCGTGCCCATGAACCATGTCCGCCGCCTCTCTGAGTTCGGCCAGTCGCCTTGGCTCGATTTCATCCGTCGGGGATATGTCCGCGACGGCTCCCTCGCCCGACTCGTCACCGAGGACGGCGTCAAAGGCGTGACCAGCAATCCCGCGATCTTTGAGCAGGCCATCGCCCACAGCGACGACTACGACTCGGCCGTCGCCGAACTTGCCGCCCAAGGCAAGACGGCCGCAGAGATTTGCGACACCCTCTCCATCGAGGACGTCCGCGAGGCCGCCGACGTCCTGCGCGGAGTCTATGACGACACCGACGGGCTCGACGGTTATGTCAGCCTTGAGGTGTCGCCGCTCCTTGCCCACGACACCGAGGGGACCGTCGCTGACGCCCACCGCCTCTGGGCAGCCCTGGACCGGCCCAACGTGATGGTCAAGGTCCCCGCCACACGCGCCGGGGTCCCCGCCATCGAGCGATTGGTCGCCGACGGGGTCAACATCAATGTCACCCTTCTTTTTGGGCTCGAACGCTACCGTGCCGTCGCCGACGCCTACGTCCGGGCCGTCCGTACCCGGGCCGAACGGGGCCAAAGCCTTCGCGTCGCCAGCGTCGCCAGTTTCTTTGTGAGCCGCCTCGACACGCTCCTGGACCCGCAACTTCCGGAAGGCCCTCTCCGCGGCGAAGCGGCGGTCGCCTTGTCCCGGGTGGCCTACGGCGTCTACGACGAGGTGTTTGGCTCCGCTTACGCCGACATGCGGGCGAAGGGAGCGTGGACGCAGCGGCTCTTGTGGGCGAGCACCTCGACAAAGAACCCCGCGTACCCCAAGACGAAGTATGTGGACGCCCTGGTCGGGCCGGACACCGTCGACACGATCCCCCTGGCCACCATCGAGGACTACCGCGCCGAGGGTGACCCCAAAGACCGGCTGACTGGAACTGCCGGCTCAGCCGCGGCCTTCCTCCACAAGGTCGAGGCCCTCGGCTATTCCTTCGAGAAGTTGGCCGATGAACTTGAGGAGCAGGCCGTCAAGAAGTTTGTCGACCCTTACAACTCTCTTCTGGCCGCCATCGAGTCAAAGCGTGCCCAGGCCATGGTGAAACCGTGACATCACTCTTGGGCCCGTACCGCCAGTCGGTGAACGAGCAGGTGGCCCGCCTCGCCGAGGCCGACTTCCTTACCCGGTTCTGGGCTCATGACGCCTCCCTCTGGACCGACGACCCCGCCACCGCCGAGTTCATCCGTGGCTTCATGGGATGGACGGACATCGTCGCACCGTCCCTGGCCCAGGCACCGGACCTTTTGGCGTTCGCCCGAGAGGTGTGGGACGAAGGGACGACCGACGTCGTCGTCTGCGGCATGGGCGGAAGCAGCCTGTGCTCCCTTGTCCTTGCCCAATCCTTCGGTGAGGCGTCGCGGGTCCGGGTCCACGTCCTCGACAGCACCGACCCCGGCACCGTGCTCGGCCTGCGCGCCAAGCTAGACCTTGCCAAGACTCTGTTCATCGTCGCCAGCAAAAGCGGCACGACTGTCGAGCCGAAGGCGTTCGAGGACTACTTCTGGCAGGAGTCCCAATCGGCCCTCGGACCCCGGGCGGGTGACCGCTTTGTCGCCATCACCGACCCAGGTAGCCAGATGGAACAAGAAAGCTCCGCGAGAGGCTACCGCCGTGTCTTCCTTGGCGTGCCCGAGATCGGGGGCCGGTACAGTGTCCTTTCCGTCTTCGGCTTGGTCACGGCGGCCCTCATGGGGATCGACGTGGTCGCCATGCTCAAAACCGCCGAGAACCTCGGCCCAGACAGCGGCCTGGCCACCGCCGACCACGAGGGCGTTGTCCTGGGCGCGACCCTCGGTGCCCTTGGAGTCCAAGGCCGGGACAAAATCACGTTCTTCACCAGCGACCGCTTGTCCGCTTTTGGGCTCTGGGCCGAACAGTTGATCGCCGAGAGCACCGGCAAGCAAGGCAAAGGTGTCTTGCCTCTGGCCCAAGAACCTTACGGCGCCGCCGACTCGTATTCGTCCGACCGGGTCTTCGTCGTCTTGGCCGACGACACGCCGAGTGCGGTCGAGGCCGAAAAGATGGGGCAGAGCCTGGCCGCCACCGGAGCCCCGGTGCTTTTCCGCACCGTCGCCGACACGACCGCCCTGGGACGCGAGTTCATCGCCTGGGAGGTCGCCACTGCCGTCATCGGTTCGGTACTCCGGCTCAATCCGTTTGACCAGCCTAACGTGCAGGAGGCCAAGGACATGGCCAAGCACAAGCTGGCGGAAGTCCAGGTCAACGGGGCGGTCGGATTCGGCACCGCCGACTGCACGAAGGGCGACGTGCGGGCGTTCGGCAGTCCCGGCTCGTTTGACTCCCTGCTCCGTCGCTTCCTTGCCCAACACAAGCCCGGCGACCAAGTCGCCCTCCTCGCGTTCCTCACCGAGTCGGACGCCACGACGGCGGCGCTCCAAGGCCTCCGGCTCTCGGTCCGAGACGGCCTCAAAGTCGCCACGTCCATGGGATACGGCCCCCGCTACCTCCACTCGACCGGCCAGTTCCACAAGGGCGGGCCCAACAACGGCCTCTTCATTGTCCTGACCGGGGGGGACACTTCGGACACCCCGGTGCCCGGTCTGGGGGTGGGGTTCAAGGACCTCAAAAACGCCCAGGCCGCCGGCGACGTGGAGGCCCTCCGGGCAAAGGGACGCCGTGTGCTCCATGTCGACCTCGGGCCCGACGTCCTCGCCGGGCTCAAGGTCCTCGCCGAGACCTTGTAAGAGGACTAGCCGCCACCCAGGAGGTCGCGGAGGCTGATCGCTCCGCCACCTCCCAGGCTTTCCTTCGCACCGACGGCCCGCTCGATCCGTGCCAGGCACTCGTCATAGTGGAGCTTGGTCGGCCCCTTCGCCTTGCCGTCGGCAGCCTTGATCCGCCGGGCGATCTCTCTGAGCTCGGCCCATGAGATCGAGCGCACTTCTTCCGGCCCGGTACCCCGCCCCAAGGCGTTGTCGATCACGGTCTGCAGGTGGGTGCGCTGAAGTTGGCGGCGCATCGGGTTCACGTCGGTCCCCGTCGCCGTCTCCGCCCAGACGCTCTGCAGGGTGGAGTCGTAGAGTTCGGCGAGGGTCAGCGTCGTGGAGGCGTCCTTGGCCTTGAACTCCTGCTCCATGACCCGGGTCGCCGTCCCCGCCCCCAGAACGGTCCGAAGGACCAGTCGCTGCACCAGCATATAGCGCGAGACCACCGGGAAGAACTCACCGGCATTGGCCATGCCGGCCTCTTCGGTCATCTCGGGGTTCGCCTGGAAGTAGCTGTAGAGGTCCTTGGGAAAGTCGAACGCTTCGGGACCGAGGAAGTACCGGTTGATCGTCGCCAGCGCTTTGCGCTGGGTCGCCGCGTCGACCGGGCGGATCGGCGGGCGCCCGTGGTCGTCTCCCTTCTTCGACGACGACTTGACCACACCCCCGATGAACCGCGTCAGCTCTGAGGCCGACGAGATGTATTGGTTCAAGTAGGCGAAGTACCGTCGCGTCAGGTCGAAGTAGCTGTTGCCTTGGCGCGGTGCCTTGTCCTTAAGGTCGAAGGTGAGCCGGTGGAGCAGGCCCGCATAGCCCGCCCAGTAGTCGGCGGGGTCCTTGCCCAAGTCGAACCGGGTGACGTCGGGGTCGACGCCGTCGGCAAACTCGTCGCTCAGGTAGACCTTGCCAGGCTGGCCGGTCTCGGAGGCGATGTGTTCCAGGAACCCTTTGTCGTCGGCGGCCCGGGCCGTACCGAAGTCGGTGTACCCGTACCGCACCGCCCACTCGTCGTAGACCCCGGGCTTGGCCACATAGAACGGCGTCCCTTTACTCGTGATCGCCGCCAGGTTGAACGGGAGGTAGTCCATGACCGAACTGGCCGCACCGTTCTCCGCCACCTTGGCCGCGTCGCCGAGTTCGGCGAGAGAGTAGGTCGTCGACGCGGCGAAGTTGTGCCGCAGGCCCAAGATGTGGCCGAACTCGTGGGCCACGGTGTGGCGCAGGGACTGCCGGACGTACTCTTGGTCGTCGATGACGCCCAGGTCTTCGGCCGCGAGCATGCCGACGGCGCGCACCATCGCGCCTTGCGGCCCGATCTCGCACCGGTTGCGGGCGAGAGGCGACCGTTTGCCGGGTTCGAGACGGGCGAACAGCGCCTCAGGGCTCACGAGGTATTGCTTTTCGAGCGTCGTACCCCTCGTCATGTTCGCGTCGACGACGATCTGGGCATTGAGGATCTGCCCCGTCAGCGGGTTGACGCGGGGATGCGAGACGGCATAGGCGTCGTCGGGCGAGGTGACCCAGCGGATGACGTTGTAGCGGACGTCGGACGGGTCCCAGTCCGCGTCGTCCGGCATTTGTTCGACCCTGACCGCGTTCTTGAACCCGGCCTTCTCCAGAGCCGGGTTCCAACTGAGGATCCCTTCACGCACCACTTGCCGGTACTCGACGGGGACGTCGTTGGATATCCAAAACACGATGGGTTGGACCGGTTCGCTCACCGCCGCCTTCGGGTCCTTCTTGCGCAGGTCCCATCGGACGATCAGCTTCTTTTCCCGGTCCAGCCTCGTGTCGTTCGAATAGTCGTCGTAGTCGGCGGTGAAGTAGCCGATCCTTTGGTCGTACTGCCGAGGGCGGTAGCCGTTGTCGACGGGCAATGGGGCCAGGCTGAACTCGACGGCCGCGATGGTGCCATGGGGATCAGCCAGGGTCGATGCCGCACCCGGCTGGGCCGCCGCCTGGGGCCCCCGCCCACTGATGAAGCTGTAGACCGTCCGGACGGCGAGGTTGCCGGGCAAGGCCTTGATCGAGGCGACGTAGGTCTTTTCACGGTCCAGGACAAACGGGCCGCCCGCCGGCCCGCCGAACATCGGCGGCCCCATCAGTTGCGCGGCGACCTGGCCGATGTCACTCAAAAAGAAGTTGCTGACATCGATGAGGAGGCTCTTACGCTCGGGGTTGTGCGCCTCAATCGAGAACGAGTCGAGGTTCGTGTCGGCAAACGACCGCTTGAGCGCCCGTGCCATCGGGGTGTCGGCGTTCGTCCGGAACCGGGTGTTCGGTACCGTCATGAACAGCTTCTCCGTCGGGGACTTGCGGAACTCAAAGACGAGGTCGGCCAGCGGGTCACCGGCGGTCAACCGGCCGTCGCCAGTGCCAGTTGCAGCGGTGGCCTGAAGCAGTAACGGCTTCCCCAGTTGGTCTTCCTTGATCTCCAGATACGCCTTCGTGCGCCCGTCCTTCGTCTGCCGGTAGACGGTGAAGACCCCTTCGGTCTTCTCAAACCCCTTGACCTTGGCGTCAAAGGCGTCGCTGGTCGGTTTGGCGGGTTCCGCCGGTTTGGTGGGGGCGGTCTGGCTCGGCGCCCCGGCCATCAGAGTGCCCGACTGACGCCCCGAGCGCCCCGCCGCTTCTCCGGCAAGGTCACCGTCGTCGTTCTTGATGACCAGCCCACTGATCTTGAACTCGTCTTGAAGGGTGTCGCCGCTGGCGATCTCCACCCAGGCGGTGCCGGACTGCCGCAATTGGGGCGAGCCCTCCGTCTCGGTGTACGAGTACTTCACCTTGAAGCACTTGGCCCCGCGCACGTCCTCGGTCCCGACGATCTCGTAGTCGCCCTTCGCCGCTCGTTTGTCGTGGGCCTTGTCGGCCGCAAACGTCATCGTCCACTTGTCGCCCACGCCGACCGCCTTGTCGCTGAACGCCACGGTGCCGGCCTGGGACAGCCGGATGTTCAGGTCCTTGTTGGGGTCGTCCGCGTCGGCCTCGGAGTCCTCGTAGGACAAGACCACGCCGTTGGGCGACTGCTTGATGGTCGTCATGCCCTTGGGCTCTTCGGCCGGTTGCTGGGCACCGTTGATCGAGGTCACCGAGGACGTCGTCTTGTGCTCGGTCGTCACCGAACCGTCTGCCCCGACCTCCTTGACTTTCACCGAGGACTCTTCGGCCGTCGTCACGACGACCTTGCCTTCCCCGGCCTGAAGGGTCATCGACCATTCCGACTTGTAGGTCGCGGTCTGCCCCACCGTGCCTTTGACGCGGAGCACGACTTTGTCGTCGTGTCTGGTTGCACCGGTCGGGTAGGCGACGACGGCGGTGGCGAGGGCAAGAGCGGCGAGGTGGGCGGAGGCGCGTAGGCGGCTGGCCGGGGCCATGCTCCAGGATAACCTGGAAGGGCACGTAAAAGTCATAGGTTCCTTGATGTTCGGTGTGCCGAGGCGTCCTACGCACGGGCGGGACGCAAATTGATACCGGCCTGACAACCGCAAAGGTTGCCAGGCCGGCAGGTCAGGCCCGGGGCCGCCTAAAACTTGGCGATGCCCCAGCGCAAATTCAACGACAGGCCATTGAAGTTAAGACCGTCGTGCTCGCTCACGAGGTCGTACCGTGCCGAAAGGCTGAGGTTGTTCTGGAACACGACGCCGATCTCGGCGTTGATGTCATAGCCCAACCGCTTGCCGCTGACCCTCCCGCCGCCGGTGTTCACCGCGTAGTCGGTGTAACTGAGCCCGCCGCGGTAGGCGAAATAGGGGCGGAAGTTGCGGTTGCCGATCCCGGCCGCGCTGAGCGGTTGGGTCATGCCCAGGGTGTAGGCGACGATGACGACGCGGCTACCGCCGCTGTCGCCGGTGATGAAATTGAGGTCCGGGGCGATCTTGGTCCGGCTGTAGTTGTCCGGGTTGACGTTGCCGAGGCCGATGCTGAACCAACTGCTACCGATCGCGTCTCGCAAGGTGCCGCTGGACGGGATGAACAGACCGACCTTGGGGCCGACTTGGTTTTGGGCGAAAGAGGCCGCCGGGACGACCATGGCCGCCAACACGGCCGCAGGGACGAGACACCGTCGCATGCCCGTCACTATACCGGTTCGACCGAGGAGATGCCCCGGAACCCGATACCCGCCGCCAGTGCCGACACTGCCTCGGTCAAGCCGTCGACGGCCGACTCAAAGAGTCTTTGGCCGGTCTCGGCACGGGCAAACGTGGCGTGGCCGATCGGCCCCTTCTCACTCACCTCGTCGAAAAAGGCCACGACCCCCGGCACCGGTGGCTCGACCTGCAGGCCGTCGTCGGTGAGCCGGTCGGTGCGGACGAGTCCGGGCGCGACATGGAGCATGAGGCTCGTCTCTGCCTCGCAAGCGTGGGCGATGACCTTAAGCGGGCCCCGCAAGGTCGCCAGAGCGTCAGGGCTGACAAAGTTGAAATAGCCGATGTGACCGAGCACAGCGTGGGGGAACTCTTCCTTCAGCGACCGCATGGCGACGCCGTTCGGCTCGGTGTTGCCCCCGTGACCGTTGACGACGTAGAACTTCCAGAACCCATGCCGGGCCAGCGACCGGACAATGGCGAGGACGGTCTCGTGATAGCCGGCAAAACTCGCCGAAAGCGAACCCGGATAGGAAAGATGGTGCGCCGAAGCCCCCAACCAGACCGTCGGGGTCAGCACCACCCGGTCAACCAGCCGGGACTCCACCGCTTCGGCGACCGCCGTGGCCAAAATGGAGTCGGTGAGCAGGGGCAGGTGAGGGCCGTGTTGCTCCAGGGACCCCGTCGGGACGAGCACGACGGCGTCGCGGGAAAAGCCGTCGACCTCCGGCCAGGCCGCCTCGGCAAGCTTCAAGCCGTCACACCTCCGGGTACAGGTCGCGCATGAGCATCCGCACCGACGAGTTGAGTTCCTTGTCGCGGTCCATCATGTCGCGGATCTTCTTGTACCCGTGCATCATCGACGTGTGGTCACGGTTCCCGAACAAAGCGCCGATGTGCTTCCATGAATCGCCGGTGATCTCCCGGGTCATGTAGACCGCCACATGGCGGGCGTGGGCGATGGGCGCCTTGCGGCTTGTGCCCCGGATCTCGCTGACATCAATCTGGAAGTGCTTGCTGACCATGCCCAAGATCTGGTCGAAACTCGGCTTGGCGATCCCGACGGTCTGGTAGTACTGGTCCACCATCGCTTCGGCAAGTTCCAGGCTCAGGGGAAGGGCCTCGAGGCTCGCCTGGGCGGCCAGCTTGGTCAGGGCCCCCTCCAGGATGCGGACGTTGCCCGGCACCCGTTCGGCCAGGTACATCGCCGTGGCGTGGTCGATCGCCACGCGCTCCTGCTCGGCCTTTTTGAGGATGATCGCGCAGCGCGTCTCCGTGTCGGGCATCTGGACGTCCGCCACCAAACCGCTCTCAAACCGGGAGCGCAGACGCTCGTCCATCAGGAGCAGGTCCCGGGGCGGGCGGTCGGAGCACAGGACGATCTGCTTGCCCATGCCTTGCAGGTAATTGAAGGTGTGGAAGATCTCTTCTTGGGTCTTGTCCTTGCCGGCGACGAACTGGATGTCGTCGACGAGCCAGACGTTAACCGACCTTTGGGCGCGCCTAAACTGGTCGATCCGGTTGTTCTGTAGGGCGTGGACAAACTCCTCGGCGAACTGCTGGGCCGTGATGTAGGTCACGGGGAAGCCCGGTTCGCGGGCGAGGATCTCGTTGGCGATGCCGTGGAGCAGGTGGGTCTTCCCCAGCCCCGACTGGCCGTAAATGAACAGGGGGTTGTACTTCTGCCCCGGTGCGGCGGCGACGGCCTTGGCACCGGCAAAGGCCAAGCGGTTGCTCTGACCGACGACGAACCGGTCGAACGAGTACTTTTCTGACGGCCTGAAGACCGATGTCTCCACCGAAATCGGCACCGTGGCGACCTTGACCGGGCTCGTCGGGGTCACCGGTTTCTCCCTGGTCTCCACCCTCAACTCGACCGTGACAGTCTGGCCCAGCTCGTCGCCCAGGGCTTCCTCCAAGAGTTCGATGTACTTCTCTTGGACCCACTCCTGGATGAATTTGCCCGGAGCCATAAACGTGACCCGGCCGTCCGCGTTGCCGCATGGCTTGAGCGGGCGCAAGAAGCGCTCGAAACTCGTCACCGGCACACGGTCTTTCACCCGCGCCAAGGCGTGGTCCCACGCTTGGCGGAGGAGGATCTGATCCTGAGGCTCGTCGAGAGAGAACTGGTCCATAACTGAAAAACACCCCGACAGGGGAAGGAAGTGGGGGCGAGTATACACACGGACCACGGCGCCTGCCCGCAAGATTTTGAGGGACATTTTCGGCCCCCGGCTCACCGGGCAAAGGGTCTTTCGAGACTCGGCCATGCCGACCCCGGCCCTCCCCACGGACGCTTGGACAAAAAGCGAAGGATATTTGGTTGTCAAGGCCCGGATGGGTCGCCGGGACGATATCGAGGACGCCGGGCCACAATAACCCCATGTCCGCGGTCGCGATGCTGGGTGGGCGCGACCTGCCCGACGAAGTCGTCCGGGTCTGGTCAGCCACGGCCACGGACCTTTACGCCGCCGACTCGGGGGCGGACCGCCTCCTGGCCCTGGGCTTCCGGCCGACCGTCGTCGGCGACATGGACAGCTTCAAGGGTTCACGGGAGGGCCTCCGGGTGGTCCAGAGTGCCGACCAAGAGACCAGCGACCTAGACAAGCTCCTCGACGTGGTGAGGGGGGACGGCCACTCCCGCCTCGTCGTCCTTGGCATCGAGGGCGACCGCCTTGACCATGTCCTTGTCGGCCTGCACCGCTTGGCCGCCAGCCCTTTGGCCGTCCTCGTCGTCCTCCGCCGTGGCCTCGGGTTCGTGGCCAAGGGTGACGCCCCGTTCACATGGGGCGAGGACACCGGGCACCGGTTTTCGGTCGTCAACATGGGATGCCGACCCGTGACGATCAAAGGCGCCCGCTGGCCGGTCGGGCCAGACGCCAGTTTTAAGACGAGCATTTCGAACGTCATCGACCCCGGCCCCCTTGTCGTCGAGGCGGAAGGGGCCGCACTGGTGATCGTCGAACGCGACCCGGCCGCTCTTGTCCCATGGTGACCCTCGCCCCGCTGGACTGGGCGGTCGTCGCCGTGTTCACCGCCCTGTTGCTCGGCCTGGGCTTCTCGGCCAAGTTGCGCGACTCCAGCGTGCTCCAGTTCCTTGCCGCGGGGCGTTCGTTGACGTTGCCGTTCTTCGTGACCTCCCTGGTCGCCACCTGGTACGGCGGCATCCTGGGGATCGGTGAGTCAGTCTCCTACTACGGCGTCGGCACGTGGCTCCTGCTTGGCGTCCCCTTCTACGTCTTCGGGGTCGTTTACGCTTTGTGGTTGTCCAAGCGGGTCCGCGAGGCTGACCAGATCAGCATCCCCGACCGCCTGGAGGCCGCGTTCGGCAAGTGGTCGGCCCTTGTCGGTGCCGTGCTCCTGATCCTCATGGCCGTGCCCGCCGCCCACGCCCTGATGCTCGGCACCCTGACGCAGGCCCTGACCGGCCAGCCGCTGGTCGTCTCCGTCGTCCTGGGCGTCGCAGTCGGGTCGCTGTTCCTTTTCAAGGGGGGCCTGCTGGCGGACGTCAGGGTGTCGGTGCTGTCCTTCACCCTCATGTACGTCGGCTTTGCCGTGGCCTTGGCGGTCGGCGTCGCCCGGTTCGGTTCCCCGTTCGACCTGCGCGGACTTGAACCGCACCTCGCTCAGGTTGACGGTGGGGCGGGGCCAGTGGCCGTCGCCACGTTCTTCATCCTGGGGGCGTGGACCCTGGTCGACCCGGGCTTTCACCAGCGGGCCGCCAGCGCGGCCTCTCCGGAGGTCGGCCGCCGCGGCGTGCTCGTGAGCGTGGTCTGCTGGATGGTGTTCGACTTCCTCAGCGTCAGCGTCGGCCTCCTTGCCCTTCGAGCGGTGGACCCGATGCCCGAGAACAAGGTGCTCCTCTTCCCCCTCTTTGCCCAGGCCGTCCTGCCGACGGGGGTCAAGGCTCTGTTTCTCGTCGGCATGGCGGGTACCGTCACCACCGCCCTGGTCAGCTACGCCTTGGTCAGCGGCGCGTCCGCCGGCCGTGACGTCCTGTGCCGGGTCGTTCCCGGGCGGGACGAACTCACCGCCACCCGCGTCGGCGTGGCCGCCGCCCTCGTCGCCGCCGTGGCCCTCGCCCTCAACATCCAAAGCGTCGTCGCCCTCTGGTACGCCTGGAGCGGCGCGATCGTCGGGGCCCTTCTCTGGCCGGTCTGGGTCGCCTACCGGGGTAAGCCCGCCCGTGACGTCTGGACGGCGGTCAGCATGGCGGCCGGTGCGGCGACCGGACTGGCGTGGATGTTTTGGGGGCGCGCCAACGGCAACCCCGACCTCAACGTCAAGCTACCGGACAGCGTCTTCGGTTACAATCTTTTTGGAGGACTCGCGGGGACCAACGTCGGGATCGGGACACTTGTTCCGGCGTTCGCGGTGACCGCCGTGCTCTTGTCGCTGGGATCAGCGTCCAATAAGGGAAAACATGAGCCAGACTGACGAGCCTGTGGCCGCCGTCGAAGAGAACGACGGCACGACGCATGCCGAGACGGCACCGGCCGAGCCGCCGCCTCTGCCTGGCGACGCGACGACCGACCTTCCGCGCCTCGTGGTGAAGAGGGCCGGGGCCGAGACCGAGGAGGTTTTCTTCTTCTCCCCGCCGGCCACGGTCGGGCGGTTCGACCCCGCTGTCGGGCCTGTCGACGTCGATTTGGCCGCGATCCCCGAGGGAAGCTACGTCAGCCGCAAGCATGCCAAGATCACCCACGACGACGAGGGCTATAAACTCGCTGACCTGGGCTCGTCAAACGGCACCTACGTCCTGCGCGACGGGGACTTCCAAAAGATCGACGAGACCGTCGTCACGGACGGCGACGAGATCGCTCTGGGCAACGCCCGGTTTGTCTTCCGCACAGCTCCCGGATAAGTCGGTCTGCGGGCCCTAGACGATCTGGACGTCGGGGGTGCCGTCTTGGAGCTCACCGATCTCGGCGGCATGGACGCCGGACGACTCGAGGTGCCCGATGACCATCGGCACCGATTCGGAGTCGACGACCAAAACCATCCCGATCCCCATGTTGAAGGCCCGGAACATCTCCGCGTCCGAGACTTGACCGAGCACCTGGACCGCTTTGAACACGGGCAGGGGCACCCAGTTGCGCTGGTAGATGACGGCGGTCAGGTCAGAAGGCATGACCCGGGTGAGGTTGCCAGCAATGCCGCCCCCCGTGATATGAGCCGCCGCATAGACTGCCTCAGTTTGCTGGATTAGCGGATAGACCGCGTTGAAGTAGCAAAGATGCGGCCGGAGCAAGGCGTCGCCAATGGTCTCCACCCCGTCACCACCCGGCAAGGGGTCTCGCACGCTAAACCCGCCGACCTCGAAGAAAGCGCGTCGGGCCAACGAGTAACCGTTGGTGTGCAGGCCGTTGCTGGCGATACCGACCAGTTTGTCACCCGGCTTCGGCTTGGGCCGAGGAAGGCGCCGAGACGCGTCCACCACCCCGACAATCGCCCCGACGACGTCGATCTCTTCGTCGGCATAGACGCCGGGCATCTCGGCCGTCTCACCGCCGACGAGGGCGCAACCCACCGCCTGGCAGGCTTCGGCCGCACCGGTGACGACCTGGTGGAACGCGGCTGGCTCCAGACGGCTGCAACCGAAGTAGTCCAAGAAGAAGAGCGGTTTTGCCCCTTGGCACAGGATGTCGTTGACGCAGTGGTTGACGATGTCTTGGCCGATGCCGGAGTAATCCCCCACCATGGCCGCCACCTTGGTCTTGGTGCCCACCCCGTCGACGCTGCTGACGAGGACGGGCCGGGCCATGTCCCCAAAGTTGGCGGCGTACATCGCCCCGAACCCGCCGACTCCGCCGACCACGTTTTCGTTGTGGGTGGCCTTGATCGCTTCGGCGACCCCGCGCAGCGAGCGTTCCGCCTGGTCGATGTCGACGCCGGCGCCGGCGTAGGTCATGGGGTGGTCGGCCATCGCGTCCTCGGAGAGGGAGCTGGTGAGTCGTCTGGGACTCGAACCCAGGACCCACGCCTTAAAAGGGCGTTGCTCTACCGACTGAGCTAACGACTCCAGCGGGCTTGAAGATACCCGCTCAGGGCTTCTTGGTCAGGTCCGCCCTGCCCGTCCGTCACCGTGGCCCTTTCTCGATCGGCAACAGGCGGGCCCGGCCACCCTTGACGTCGAGACTGACCAAAGCGCCTTGGACAAGCTCAGCCTGAAACCAGTCGATCGCCTCAAGAATAGAGCGACCTGACGTCGCCGGGTCAATGTCGTGGCTCCGAATCTGCAGTACGCTCGGGCGGCTCCTCCCGGTCGCGGCGAGAATGGCACCGAAATCGAGGTCATGGGTCAAGAGCACACGGTCTTGTTGAGCCGCATAGGCCAAGACCTCTTGGTCACTGGCGTCTCCCGGACCGATGTTCGACCAATGCTCCGTGTCGTGTCCAGACTCGCTTAATACCGCCACCCAAGATGGCGACAGGTTCATGTCAAGGAGCAAGCGCACCAATCAGCTCGCTTGGCCAATCTCCGTTTCGCGCTCCTCCGAGCGCCAAGCTGCATAGGACAAGGCCTGCCTGACATCCTCCTCCTCGATGTACGGATACATGTCCAAGATTTCAGCAATCTCTCGACGGGCCGCAAGAAGTCCGACGAGTGCGCCGACAGTGACCCGGGTGCCCCTCACACAGGGCTTCCCCCCCATGACTTGAGGATCCGCGACGATTCGATCCATTTCACCCACCTGCATCAAAGTATACGTTGCGGCAATTGAATTCCAGTTCGATGAAGCCGAATGAGCTCGCGGACCAGCCAATGCCCAGCCGGGTTGTGTCGCATGTCCGGCGGCTGCACCCCCAACCCGCCCCACGGACGGAGGGTGGTGACGATCTGGCCGTCCGGTCGGCGCGTGATGTAGCTGCCTGCCTGGTACGTACGGGTGTCGATGCGGCGAAGGAGGACTTCGTCGTCGGGCGGCAGGACACAGTCGCTGGCGACGTCGTGGAGGAGCGTGAGGTCGCCGAGTTGTTCGAACCCCGTCTCGGCCATTTGGACGCACTCGCGCCAAAACGGTGCCGGCTGCGTGCCAGCCCGCACACCGAAGGCCACCGCCGCACCGGCCGTGTCTTGGTCGTCCACGGCCACCAGTCGTCCGTCCGTGTCCCAGGGCAGCCCGGCCAGAGGGTGTCCCTCTCGGTCGGCGATCCGGTAGCCGCGGAGGTCTTCAGCACTCAACGGCTCGACAACATGGAAGAACGTCGACCATTCCTCCGCGCCATCAAGTGCTAGGAGGCCAAGGCCATAGTGTCCCGCAGGCAAATCTCCTTCCCACCGGAATGCCGGACTGGGGACTCTGGCACAGGTCTCGAACTCCAGCACCTCGTCGGCAATCGACGTACCGTCCACCCGGTCAATGAGCCTCCGCCGCCGGACCGGGCCCCCTACATCCGAGCGGACGCCGACGGACACCTGGACAAGCCCGGCGAAGTGGCAGCCCACGCTATGCCAGCCGGGCCGGTTTCCGCCGTGGACCCAAGGCGGTGACCGTCGGGGCACCAGGAAGAACTGGTCGGTGTGGCAATAAGGGTAGCGGCCCCTCCACATCGACCGCGGGCCACGACTGACGCCAGAAGTCGAGATCGGAGTGTCATCCCAGCCCGTGATGACCCAACCCGACATGTCCTCCAACGACGCGACCGACTCCATCACCCGTTTTCGGATGAACTCAGCCTTATAGGCACTGGCCTCCTGCGCGGCAAGAAAGCTGAAAGCGCCGCTGACGTTCCACCTAAATCCTTCCCCTCTCTCCAGCATCGGGGGAAAATCGTATTGCCACTTCACCCCCTGGTCATTGAGGGCGGGGTCGTTGCTGGCCCAGTACGGCATGTCCCGGGCCAGGGCGTCCAGATCACGGACGTGGTCAAAGTCGTTGAACTCCCCCAGCAGAATCGGCCGCTTCTCCCGTGGCCCGTGGGCCAGGGACTGGAGCACCTGGGGGTAGTACATCAGGTCGCAATAGGGATGGAAGTCGTCGAAGGTGCCGTACTCGCGAGGGTCACCGCCGTACATCTCGGCCCCGCCCGAGTTGTCCTTGACCAATGGGCAACCCGTCTCCTCCACCACGAACTCGGTCAACCGACGCCGAAAATCAGGCGGGGTCGACTCGCTGAGCTCGCACCCGACCGTCCAGCAGACGATGTTGTCGTGATGGCGGTACTGGAGGACGATCCTCTTGATCTCCTCCTCCATCTCGGCCAGGCGGGCGGCGTCGCCGGTCGGCATCCACAAAGGTAACTCGACCCATGCGACGAGGCCGGCCTTCTTCAGGGCCTCAAGCGCGTCGTGGGGCGGCAGCCACAGGCAGAACTTGACCGTGTTGAAGCCGAGGTCCTTGACCCGCTTCCAGTCATCTTCAAAGACCTCAAGGGGTGGGGCCGTGTGGCGGTAGTCGGGATACCAGCCCCAGGTCAGGACGCCGCGCATGGTCCAAGGGCGGTCGTCCAGCCATAGCTTGGTGCCTTGGACGCTGATCCGCTGCTGAGGCTTTGGCTTGGGAGCCAGCGGGTCGGTGGCGGACTCGACGACCCGGACCGGGCGGTAGAGGCCGCCGAACGTCGTGTCGACGTAGGGCAAGAACCCGCTGAGGACGTCTTTGACGGGAAACGCCGTCCCGCCGTTCTTGGTGACTTTGACTTCGACCTCGACCGTCTGGCCGTCCCAGGGCGCGAGGTCGATGGAAAAGGCGTCCCAGATTCCCCGGTGGGTGAGGACGAGCGCACCGTCGATGCTGACGACCGCTTCGTAGGAAACGCCGTCAAAGACGAGCCACTGTCCGGTCCGTGCCGTCAGCGAGGCGCGGTAGGTGGCCGGGCCCTCCCAACGGACGTCCACCCGGTCGTCCCAAAAGACGTGGGGCAACGTGACCTCGTGCGGGCCGTCGCCATAGTCGACCGTCCAATTCATCGTTCCACCGTCACCGTCCCCGGTTCACCCTCGCGGCCTACGATCGTGACCTTGATCGGCAGGAACTGCTTCACCGCCCAGGCCATGGTGATGAGGCGGCGGGTGACCTGCGGTGTGGTCAGGACCGTTTTGCCTTCGGCAAAGACGGCGGGTAGCAACAGCTGGTCGGCCAGGAAGGCGTCCACGGCGGCGTTGGTGCCGTGCCAGTCCACAAACCCTTGCCAAGCGCGCTGCACCGTCACGGGCACGGTCATGCCCCGCTGGAGCACGGCTGACCCCGAGCCGAACCCAGTCTCGTGCTCCGCCCAGACCGTGACGGACAGTCCGGGCTCGCGGCCCTGGACCTCGTTGACCTCCACCTCGGCGTCCAGGCCACGCCCGGCAAAGAGTTGGCCCAGGGCCACCCGGGCTCGTTCGCCCGCCTCGGGGGCCATCCCGCTCACCGTGACCTCGGCGCCGCACGCGACCAACGCCCCTCGGAGCCGCCAGTCCACCCCGGTCGTCGCGCTGGGCTCGATGTCGCAATACACCTCGCCCCGGCCTCCCATGCCGAAGCCGGTCGACGCCAGCGACGGGTAGCAGTACAGGCCCATGCGCCGGAGCGCCGGAGCGGTGGACCGGACAAAGGCGTCATATCCCAACGTGTTGTTGTTATGGGTCTCGCCGAAGACGGTGACTTGGCTGTAGGCCCCCGTCCGCGCCAGCGTGGGCAGCACCGAGGCGAGCACGATCAGTGCCGAACCCGGCACCCGGCCCTGCATATGCGCATGGACGTCGAAGCGGCCCGTCACCGCCCGGGCCGGTCGCCTTGGTTTGAAGACCAGGACTTCCGAGTCCAACTCGTCACCCTCGACCTCGGCGTCGCACGACCGGGCGAGGACC
Organism: Fimbriimonadaceae bacterium; assembly: GCA_019638795.1. NCBI lineage: Bacteria > Bacillati > Armatimonadota > Fimbriimonadia > Fimbriimonadales > Fimbriimonadaceae > Fimbriimonadaceae bacterium. The sequence goes on from JAHBTB010000005.1 coordinate 225,640, forward strand.
TGGACAAAGGTGAGGTCTTCCGCGTTGAGGCCCTTCTTGCGCAAGGCCCCGCGCACCGAATGGACGCGGGTCGCCTGCTGGGTGAGCGCGGACATGGCCAAGACGGTCCGCAACAACGCTCCGCCGCCCTCGCCGTGCGAGCCGTTGAGGACGATTGGCTCGACCGCCTGCCTCATCTGCCTGCCCTCACACCTTCAGCTTGAAGAAGAGGTACTCGATGAACTTCACCAGGTAGGCGAGGAGCACGAGGACGAAGACGAAGTACAAGATCTCGTGGTAGGGGATGAACCCGCTCTTGATGCTCGTGACGTCTTCGCTGACCAGCTTGGCCTGAGGACGCCCGGTCTTGGGGTCGACCGCCGGTTGCTGGTTCTGGTCGTTGGCGAAAGTCGCCTTCTTGGTCGCGGCCTCGACGGACACGAGCTTGGTCTTGATGAACTCGCCGGCCGGTCCGCGCGAAAAGACATAGACCACCGCGACCCCGACCGTCGCCATGGGCAGGGCGAGCTTGTACTTGTGCTTCTGGTGCTCGTTGTAGATGATGCACTGCTTGCAGCGCTCAAACTTTTGCTGGGCGGTCAGCTTGTGGTTCTGGGGGATGAACTTGCTCGCCGCGACGACGTCGGCGGGGATGACCTTGCCTTCCATCGCGTTGCGGATGACCGACTCTTCGCACATGCAGCCGACCCGCTCCTTCCAGCACGTCCGCTTGGAGTGGTAGATCGGGCACCGCTCGCGCACGAACTTGCGGCAATAGGGCAGCTGCCAGCACTTGCCCAGGATGACGTTGCGGACGTCGGACTCTTCTTTGATGCCCTGCCCGTACTTCATCTGGTCGGCGCGCGACCCTTGCGAGGCGCGGGTGCGCACCACCATGGCGATATGCCCGACGATCAGCAGGAAGCCGATGATCGCCGCCGGGTATCCCGCCCCGGCCAAAGCCTCCATGGCCTTGGACCCCTGCTCGGAGGGCTGGGCCCCCAGCATGCCGGGCAGGTACGACGGGGAGAAGACAAGGGCCAGGCCGATGATCAGGAGGATCAGGCCGACGGTCTCCTCGCCCCACATCAGCCAGCCGACGCCGATGGAGACGGCGATGACCCCGATCAGGGCCGCTTGGCCGAAAAGCTGGACGTTCTGGGCGACTTGGGCGGCGTTCGCCCCCGCCCCGGCCTGGGTGTAGGTGAAGATGAGAAAGCCGACGCCGACGACCGACGCCAACCCACCGGCCCAGGTCAGGAACCGCGCGACATTGTCAAAGAACCCAGTGATCGTGTCGCTGAGCCCCGAAAACCTCTCGTCACCGCCTGGTCTGGCCATGCCTGCCTCTGACTACTGAATCAACGCTTGACCCGCTCCAGGTATTCCCCGGACCTCGTGTCGACTTTGATCGTCTCGCCTTCCTTGATGTGGAACGGCACCTGGATCACCGCGCCGCTCTCCAGAGTCGCCGGCTTGGTGCTGCCGCCGCTGACGGTGTCCCCCTTGTAGGCCGGGTCGGTCTGGACGACCTCGTATTCGCCGAAGGCGGGGATCTCGTACCCCAACACCTCGTCACCGGCGACCATGGCCGTGACCATCATGTCGTCCTTGAGGAACGGCACCTGGTCGCCCAAGGCGGCCATCGGCACCTGGATCTGCTCGTAGGAGTCCATGTCCATGAGGGTCAGCTCGTCGCCCGACTTGAACAGGAACTGGTATTCGACCTTCTCCAGAAACGCGGGCTCGAAGCGCTCGCCCGAGCGGAACGTCTTCTCGTAAGTCGCACCGGTCTTCAGGTTCCGGAGCCGGGTGCGCACAAACGCGCCGCCTTTGCCCGGTTTCACGTGCTGGAACTCGGTGATCTGGTGCACGACACCGTCCATGTAGAATGCCATGCCGTTCTTGAAGTCGCTTGTGTCGATTGCCAAGAGGTAACCCCGCGCCGATGGTGGCGGCCTGTCAATTATGCCTCATCGCCAGGTTCGACGGCTGGACTCAGAACCGTCCCGCCGGATCGACCGGCCTGCCGTTCACCCGGACTTCCCAGTGCAGGTGGGGGCCGGTGGCCAGCCCCGTCGCGCCGACCGCGCCGAGTTTTTGGCCCCGCGCCACCCGCTGGCCGTCGCTCACGGAGATCTTGCTCATGTGGCCGTACAGGGTCGAAATGCCGCCCCCGTGGTCGATGACGACGCAGTTGCCGTACCCGCCGCGCCAGCCCGCCGACACGACCGTCCCCGCCGCGGCGGCGACGATGGTCGAGCCGTACCCCGCGCCGATGTCGAGCCCGGCGTGGAGCCGGCTCTTGTGGAGGATCGGGTGGTAGCGGTTGCCGAACCGGCTCACGATCGGCCCCTTCGCCGGCTTCATGAACCGCCCTCCGGCGTACACCGTGCCGCCTGACCGCGCTTGGTGGGCGAGCAATTGGGCCTCGATGGCGCGGCTCTGGTCTTCCATCTCGTCCAGCTGGTCTTCCAGCCGGTCTTTGGTCGACTCCAACTGCGCGAGCATCTTCCGCTTCTTCAGTTGGGCCGCCTTCATCTCGTCCTTGTCGGCCTGGATGCCGCGGGTCAGCCGGGCCACCTTGGCGACGACGGCGTCCTGCGCCTGCTTCTTGGCCAAGACCCGGTCGCGGATCGTCCGCACCTTCTGGAACAGTTCCTTGTCGTGCTGGGCGACGCGCTCCACCAGGGCCTTGCGGGCGGCAAAGTCGCCGACGCTCTTCGATCCGACGAGGACGCTCAGGACGGTCTCCGAGCCCCGCATCGCCATGGCCCGCAGGCGGCGGGCGGCCTCGCCCTTCACCCCGGACAGGCTCGCCGACTCCTTGGCGAGGTCGGCGGCCAGCTTCTTCTGGGTGTCCTTGGCCCCGTCGAGCTTTTCACGGCTGGCGTCGAGCCGGTCGTCCAGCTTCGATATCTGGTCGTCCACCCACCTCATCTCGTCGATGACCTGGCTCTGCTTGTTCGAGTTCCGCCTGATCTCGCTCCGCAGGGTCTGGGCCTTCTTCTTGATGCTGCCCAGCTTGTTGTTGAGCGTCCTCGCCTTGTCTTGCCCGCCGCTGAGGGCGGCCACCGCCACCAGGCACAGCGCGACGGCGAGGAGTCTCTTCAAGCCTTGGCCTCCGCGGGCTCGCGCAGGGCCAGGGCGGAGCACACGACCCCGTAGGCCGCGCCGACCACCCCGAGCAGGGCCAGCATCGGGCCGAAGGGGTACGCGGCCTGGAGGCGGAACGCCATCAGCCCCGACGCGAGGGCCCCGACCACCGCGTACACCACGCCGAGCACGAGGGTCGCGAGCAGGCCGCCGACGACCCCCTGCACGGCCCCTTCGATCAGCATCGGCGTCCAGACGGTGAAGGGCGTCGCCCCGACGATCTGCATCGTCCGTATCTCGCGGCGGCGGGCGACGATGGTCAGCCGGATCGTGTTGTAGATCAGCACCCCGCTGGTGACAAGGAGCATCCCGCCGACCAGGGCCCCCAGCCACCGGACGGCCGACATGGCTTGGTCGAGGAAACTCTGCTCGTCGGCGAGGTAGAGGGCCTTCTCGACCCCGTCCATCTTGCCCACCTTGTCGGCGACCGATTTGGCCTTGGCGAGTTCGGAGAACCGGACGACGAAGGCGTCGGGCATCGGGTTGTCGATCTCCAGGCCCTTCACGTCGATGCCGGGATTGTCCTTCTTGAACGCCTCCCAGACCTCCTCCCGCGACTGGTGGGTGACCGACTCGACGCCGTCCACCTTCTTGATCGTGTCACCGAGGGCCTTGACCGCGTCGGGGCCGACCCCGTCCTTGACGAAGACCTTCATCTCGAACCGGCCCGCGATCTTTTGGGCGTAGCCGGTCAGACCCAGGTAGGCCGAGCCCAGGCCGCCCAGCACGAAGAGCGCCATCGCGCAGGTCGTGACCGAGGCGAACGTCATCCACGTGTTCCGTCGGAGCGAGACCAGGGCCTCGCCCAGCAGGAACTCAACTCTGTCCAACCAGTCCATCCGTCTCCTCTTCTTCGGGTACCTCCCGATGCCCCGTGCCCTGCTCGATCGCCTCGACCACCGCTTCGGTCAGGGCGGGCGTGTCCGAGACCACGCGGCCAAACTCCAGGCTCACCGTGCGGCGGGGGAACCGCCGCATCACCATCACGTCGTGCGTCGCGACCAGCACGGTCGTCCCTTGGGCGTTCAGGCCGCACAAGATCTCCATGATCTCTTCGCTGTGCCCGGGGTCCAGGTTGCCGGTCGGCTCGTCGGCGAGGAGGAGGGGCGGGTCGTTGATGAGGGCCCGCCCGATCGCCACCCGCTGCTGCTCGCCGCCACTGAGTTCGTGCGGGTAGGCGTCGGCGCGGTGGAGGATGTGGACTTTGTCGAGGATGTCGGGCACCATCTGCCGGACCTCGCGCCGCGTCCGCCCGACCGCCCGCATCGCGTAGGCGACGTTCTCCCACACCTTCTTGTTGGGGAGCAGGGCGAAATCCTGGGGCACGATCCCCATGGCCCGGCGCAGGTACGGCACCTCGGCCTGGGGGAGGGCGCCGACGTCCTCGCCGTCGATGAGGACCCGGCCCTTGGTGGGCTTGATCTGGCGGCTGAGCAGCTTGAGCATCGTGCTCTTGCCCGAGCCGGTCGGCCCGCACAGATAGACGAACTCCTGGCCCGCGACGTCGAGGGTGACGCCGCGCAACCCGGCGACCAGTTCGTTGTACATCACCTCGACGTGGTCGAACCGGACGTAAGGAGGGAGTTCTTCTCTGCCGCCCACTGGCGGAGGAGCGTACCCGGCGGACGGTACGCTTGCCGACCGTGCCGACCGTCACCGAGGAGAAGATCAGGGTCCGTTACGGGGAAACCGACCAGATGGGCCACGCCTATTACGCGAACTACCTGCTCTGGCTGGAACAGGCCCGGGGGGCGTGGTGCCGCGACCGCGGGTTCACCTACAAGCAGCTGGAGGGGATGGGCTACATGCTCCCCGTCGTCGAGGTGTTGGTGCGCTACCGGGGCGAAGTCAAGTACGACGACCTCGTGACCGTCCGGGTGTGGCTGGAGGAAGTGCGCCGCGCGGCGGTCCAGTTCAAGTACCAGCTGCTGGTCGGGGGGAGCCTCGTCACCGAGGGCTACACGTGGCACGTGCTGATGGGCGAGGCGCGAAAGGCGGTCTCGGTGCCGCCGCACGTGCGGGAGATGTTCGACCGGGACCCCGCCGACTTCGAGACGCTGGCCTAGGGCCAGGCGGGGGCGGGCCCCCGTCCTGGCCCGGGCCGGGTCAGGCCGCCTTCTTGCCGGGCTTGGCGAGGCTGACGGTGACCTGGCTGACTTCGAGCGTCTCGAGGCCGGTCTCCTGGCCGGTGGCGGGGTTGACGTAGCGGACGGCGACGGCATAGGTGCCCGCCCCGACGGTGACGTCCCAGCCGGTGGTGGTGGCGAAGGCGTGGAAGCCGTAGCTCTTGTACGCCTTCTTGCTGGGCTTGCGGTTGGCGTTGGCCAAGGGCTGGAGCAGGAACTCGGTGGTGCAGCCCGCGCTGTTGGCGGCGCTGGGGGTGAAGGTGATCTTGCCCGCGGCCGGGGTGACCGTCCAGGTGAGGTTGTCGCCGTCGAACGGGGCGGCGGGCGGGTCGGTGGGGACGGTGCCGGCGGGGTTCACCTGCAGGAACTTGCTGGCCAGGCCGACAAAGGCGGCAAAAGGCGTGGGGTGATAAGCCTTACCGGTGACGCTGTTGTGCTTGGTGACGTGGGCGGCGTAGTTGCGCCATGCTTGCACCTGTTGTTTGGTAAAGGTGCGCCAAAGGGCACCGGCATGGGAGAAGTTTTCGCGGACGGCCTGCTGGGCCGGGGTGTCCGGGTTAGTGCCTTTCACGCGGGGGCGGACGACCAAGCCGTCGCGGCTACCCTGAAAGACGACGTTTCCAGCCTTGCCACGCAAGTCCTGGAGAAGGATTCCTAGTTCGGCTTTAGCCATTGTTGCTCTTCCCGTGATGAGACAGACGCGAATCTGCGCTCATGCTACAAGTTTCAGAATTGGCAATGTTGCAGAACTATAGGATCCGGTCTGGTTCTACAAAACAAATCGGCGACCATCTCACACTATCAAGCTGACCGAGATGACTCATCACTCTTGACGGGTACCTGTGCGAAGCCAGGTCACCCAAAGTGCATTCCCCGAGGCAACTTCAGAGCAAGCCCATTTCTCGTGGCCGATCCATCGCCTTGAGGATCCTCACCATACTGGCGCGAAAAAGGACACATCGGGCCTTTCCTATTGACGGTTGCGCACAATTCTGATGCCCTCGTTTTCTCCCCGTCTCAGTAACTCCACCAAGATGAGAGCCTGCTTGTCCGAAGGTATGCCCTGGGGTTCCTTAGTCACAACGCCCAGAATACTTGCTTCCTTGTCGGTGAGGACCCTTTGATTGGCCAAGTGGCTCCTAATCTGTCGCCACGTGCCTGCCGAGACTTCCATGACTTGGGAAACTGCGGCGACACCGTCTATCACGATTTGCTCCTTCTTGGCTGCCTTCTTCTCGATCCTCTCCTGCTCCGGCGGAATGAGCAAACTGTAAAACTCAGAAGGCAAGTTCCCCTCGAGAGTGGGCACGCGGAGCTTCATCCGATCCCAACAGGCTGGGCGCTTTGCCCACTCGGTCACGTTTGAAATGCCGATGGCAGGATTGCGAAGCTCATCATTGGCAAAAGATGCAGTGACCTTGAGAGCGTCTAGGAGTGCCGCACCAGTCTTTTGTGTAGTCCATGTAAGTCCGAGGTCAACCACGCACCTCCGAATCCGTGCGATCTCTGCAATGAGCGCAATACTGTAAGCGACGATGTTGGCTCGGTAACCACCGTCATACCAAGGCTGAGCAGACACCAGTTTCTCAGCGGCACGGAACACCAAGGCTCTCGCAATAACACGCCTGAAGTAAAACTCGTTGAATGATTCCGGATCCTTTTCCCATTCCGTGGCAATCCGGTCTGCGTAGCGCACGAAGTTTTTTTGCGCACCCAGATTCACCCATCGAGGGTGATCCTCCCAAGTGTTCTCGAACTTTGCCAAATCGGTTTTGGTGAACATCTGGTTCTTCGGAAACTCTGCCGAGAACTTCTTCTGCTCGCCCGGAGTCCGCTTCGCGAGCTCATCTTGGTACTGTCCTCTACTTCGCTCATAGAACCACTTCGTGCCACGAATAGAGCCCATTACGGCTGGCGTAAACATTCGCCGCGAGAGCTCCTCCATTCGTATGTGGAATGGTGAGTTGGAGAATAGGTCAGCAGCGCTAACTTTGTTCTGCGTGTTGGCGTACTCGGCGATCCGTGGGACAATGCGCTCTCCAAGCAATTGGTCCACCACCGAGAGCTTCATCTGCACGAAGACTTCGGAAAGGGATGCTTTATCGGATCGGCGTGTGTGGAACAATGAAGCGGTGGTTTGCCCACCGTTCACAATCTGAAGGTCCGTGATGCGCCGAATCGTGAGCCCCTTGTCGGTCGCCTCGACCTCCACATTGCTCGCAGTGGCGGTTATCCCGTTGTTGAACGCAAAGAACATCGAAGGCTCTTTAAGGATCGTTGACCGAATGCCCTTGTTGATGGCGCCACGATTCTGCAAGAAGGCCCGAACATTAGACTCCAAGAGCCGTGCCCCAAACTGCTCGTACAAGTCTGCTAACATGCGCCCCGGAATCACCGTGAGGTAGGACATGTACTCGTTAGAAGCTAGCGGCGCTTTGAGGCAGGGTAACCCGCGATCAAATATTTCAACGAAGTCAATCTCTAAGGGTTCGCGTTGCCCGCTGGCGAGTCGCTGACGGTAGAGCCGGTCTATATCCCAAACTTGGTAGGAGACTGGTCGGCCCGCCAGCACCTTCTCGTCCAGTGATTTCACCCGGTCGCTGAGGCGCCGCTCTGAAACTAAGAAGATATTGACCTTCTGGATGCTTTCGGCTCGGTCGGCAATCTGCCGGGCAAGACCATATTCGGCCGAGGTTTCTTCCAGTTCACGGTAAAGTCCCTTATCCACGCAGGCGAGGAAGAAATTCGAAGATCGCTTCAGGGCACTCGTAACCTCTGTTTGCGTCAGGGTCTCAACGCCGTCGCGAAACTCAAAGTCAGCCACAAACAGGCTCAGCGTCCCTTCATCGTCAAACCAGTACCCGTCCACGCGGGCGCCACGCCCGCTGTCCCAGTGACAGAACTCGAACCCTTCAAGATCGCCATTCTCACGGATGTCCTCTGCCACGTGCATGGTGAACTCAGCCAGCTGAAAGTCGCCTCTGGCTTCAGCATTCGCCAAGTACTCTTGACGGTAGTCCTCAAAGAACTGCTCCAAGGTCAGGTCCATGGCTACGGCACGCTCCCAAGGACAAGTTGATAGTCGCATCTGAATGGCTCGAGGTGCTCTAGCTCAATTTGGTATTTAACGCGGATGACACCGTTCGGAACCTGTGATCTGATGATTCTAGGGAAGCCATCCTCGACCCTAAACGGCTGGTTCCCAACCACTTCGAGCAATGGGTGGTCGTACTCGCGAAGCGGTATATATCCGAACTCAGCTAGCTTTGACTCAAACTCGAAGGCAACGTCTGTACCGGCAATCAGGGATTGGGCCTCGGCCACGATCTGGTTGAGGGACTGGCCCGAGTCGTCTCGTGATTCCTTTACGAAGACGATCAGCAGATAAAGAAGCTTTTGTAAAGAATCAAGCTGGTTCTCGGATGAAACACGCACTGTTCTCGGGTCAGTTGCCACCAGCGACTTCACCTCAACCGCTAAGTCGCTGAAAATGAAGTCTTGTTGAGCGCGCTCTGGCCCGTGCCACGCCCCAACGGCTCCTCTTGCACCAGCCGGCGTGCCCAAGAGCTCAAGCAGGAACCAAACCTCGGCAAACAGTCCCCTGATCTCTTCCAAACTGAGAACCCGCGCTTGTTTGCTTGAGAGGAATGCCTTCCACCGACGCAGGTGATTAAGTGCTGTCTCTAACGCCGATGCCGGAGACCTCGCCTCAACAAGCTCGGCCAAGAGGCTATTGCAAAGCACGTGGAATAGGTCAATGTTTTGCTCACTCTCCAAAGTCAGGACCAAGAGCTGGTTGTCACTGCTCGACGAGCGCAAGTCAATGTCCAACCCATGTACCTTCACGGCGCTCTGCTGATAGCGACTCCAATGATCCCCGGCTAATTCAAGCACGAACAGGCGTCGGCCTTGGTGATCGACTGCCCACGAGGCAGGCGCACGCATGCCAGCTGCAGCCAGCCTGCGATTGATCTCACCCGTCGGTACGGGGATGTCATCCCAAGGGAGGTGTTTACTCATCGTAGTCGTCCTCCTCATCCGCGTTGTCGTCAGAAGGACCGCGCATCTGCTTGAGCCATACCTTGTTGACCTTCACCTTGACCGTAGGAGCAGTCTCCAAGTAGGGGAAGCTGATGCCAACTGCGGGAACCCGCTGCGTCTCACCGCTTTCCTTGTCCTTGACCAGCAGTGAGTGAATCATCACCAGCGGCTGGTTGCGAGCTTCCCGGAAGTGTTTGTCAGACGGCTCTGGGTTGCGCATCGGGTCTTCCTCGTGGTCGCGAACGGCATAGTCTGAGGCCAGTTGCAGCTGATTTGGCGACAGTCCAAGGCGCTCATCGCCACGGCTGGCGACTCGATCCTTAGGCATCTTCCACGCCCCATTGTCAGTCACGACCGTCCGCTCCTGAGAACCTAGACGGTGCTCGCTTGGATTGCCGTCTCCAGCGGGGCCATCAATGAGGAGCACTTCAACCCGTGAGAATTGTTGGGACAGTTCACGTAGAAAGTCAATGGCACTCTTGAGCTCAATATGCATCGCCTCAGGCCCAGGGTCGTACTTTGCCAAGAACTCGACTGCCGTGTTTATTGGCACACCACTGCAGACCCACCCTTTACGAGTCACGTGGAGCTCACCGCCAAACCGTTTGTGCCAATACTCGGCAATGAGGGCTTCGTTGGCCGCGGGGACCTCGCTATCCATCGGCAGTAAGTGCGTTTCAACAAGGCTGCCCGATAGATTGCGTTCCAGCTCAACGTTTTCGGCATGGCGCATCTTGTTCTGCGCGGTGATGAGGAGTCGGTCGGGGTGGGTCTCCATATACAGCCCGAACTCTTTAGGGGTCTTTCCTTGGCGGCGCATCCGTCGAATCTGGTCACGTAAGTCTTCGGTCTTTTCTGCGATGTACGTGTACCACTCGATTGACTGCGGAGGCAGATACACACGGCACAGGTCTTCGTAACCGGGACGGTAACCGAACCACCGGCCCATCTGCATCAGCGTGTCATACGTGCTGGTCGTGCGGTGCATATAGCTGACCGTGAGCCCCTCCAAGGTGAGCCCGCGAGAGATGCTAAGGCCGCCAATAGCAATGGCAGTGACCGCCTCACCTTTCCGATCGTAAGCGGCATAGTCCAAAACTTCATCAGACTTGCTGTTGATGACGAACAGCCGCACGGACTGAATAGCGTCGGGAAGGTGCTTTAGGACATCGACCCAAGTCGTTTTGGCGGTCGCATACTCACGCTCATATGCGGCTTTGAGCCGTTGCATATGATAGTTGCAGTTGATCCCGTTGCCAATGGCGTAGTTGGCGAGAACCGCGTCTTGCGAGCGCTTGCGGTAGAGGCTAACCTCTTCTTTGACAGACTGCTGAACCAATACCCGCGCCGACACGTTCACGAGCATTGAACAGTGCTTGTTAGCTTGGCCGCTGATCAATCGGATGGCTTTCGCGATGAAGAAGGTATCCAAGGCCTGCATCAGGCTTTCGGGCAAGTGGTCGCCTTCAGCGAATTTGTCTATGTCCACGATCCCTACCGATGCGAAGCCCGTGGCATCGTCTAACCGCCTAGGCCGCAGAATCCGTTCGCTTGATGCATCTTGAAGAAAGACCTTGTCGGGCCCGAAGTAGGAGGACGGGGCATCGAGCGCGTAAATGAAATCTCTCGGAAAAAGATCCGCACGGACATCTTCGTCGTAGGCGTCTGGATTGATGAAGATATTGGCAAAAGGCGTAGCCGTATAGCCGACATAGCAAGACTTCGAGAAGAGGCTCAGAATCCTGCGGAGATGGTAATTCGTCTTGGTAGGATTTACATCCTCGCGACTTGTATCAACCGAAGCGTTGTCCGCCTCATCGTCAATGAGGAGCATAGGCACATCGCCGATCTGTCCGTTCTTCGCATTGAAGTCGTGCAACCAATTGTATAAGGCCTTGAGGGTGCTGACATTCTTCTTAATGACCACGACAACTGGCTTTTTGAAGTCGTTGATTTCGCCACCTGTGACATTGGCGTTTCGTACGCTGAAGTCGCTCACCGTGTTGGTGAGCGTGACCGGGTGCGGAAAGTCAGCAACCAGTGTGCCAACGCCAATTGCTTCCCGCCGTCCCGTGGGATCGCTCGACCGCCCGACAAATCCGGTATCAGCGCGACCTTGGGTTTGCGAGCGTAGATTGTTATGAATCCCCGCGACGATGATGATAAACTTGTAGCCTGCATCGGCAGCACGGCAGACGAGACCCAAGTAATTGGCAGTCTTGCCCGACTGCACGTGCCCAATGACCAAGCCCCTGCGGTCCCAACTGTCGGGGTCGCTAGGATCCTGCAGGTGTCCGAGAATGCGATGAGTCACATCGCTCAAAGATTGCACAACGGCCCCAGACCATCCTTCCTGTCCAAGAAGCCTTTCGTAAGCCTCCGAGTAAACCCAATTGATTTGCTGCTTCTGAACCCAGCCAGAGTCGTGTGGCGATTCTCGACCTACGAGGGAAATCCCTGCCCCCATTCTTGTGTTGATGGAGATCATGGCTTGATCTACAGCGTTTTCGAGTGACCCCGTATACTTCAGGTCGGTGGCCAACTTGATCGCCATACCAAAAACCTCGTCACGAGTAGGCAAGGGATCTCGGTGGCTTACGGCTGCGGTGAGAACGGTGACGAAGTTGCGCTCGGGAATCCCGGTCATCTACTCGATCTCCCCCTTGGCAAACTGTTCAACCAAGAGTTTGCGGTCGTCATAAAGCCGGGTTGAGAATACGATCTTCATGAATTGCTCTGCATCAAAGGGTCCTTCTGCAAAGAGGGAAAGTTTGAATGCGCGGAGGCGCTCCAACGCGTCGCCCTCATCCGTTTCAGGGTTTGCGAAGGACTTGGGGTCACTGGCGTAGTCACTGTAAATGAGGTCAATCGGCAACGCTGCTGGAATCGCCTCAAGGAGCGCGACGAGGTTTCGCCGCCCGAGGTCGTCAAGTTGGTTTAGCAATTGCACGACGATCGGATGAGTGCGGCTCAACGTGTAGCGGATCTGACCGTGGTCGGCATAGCGTTCCCAGATCGGAGACTCGGTTTCTTGATGCAACCTTTGACCGCGCCCACGGTGAACATTCACCGCTGCGCCGGTGATCTTCGCCAAGATCTGCCGAAGGTGGTCGCGAACGATGCGAGGCGGTTGTGCCCGCGACTTCTTGATGTCGATGGTCCACGCTTCATCAAGAGTGCTTGGAAAGTCAATCTGAACACGGGCCAATTTTGTTGACTCGCCCTTGGGCACCAACCGAAACCAGTCACCCCAGGCCATGAGGCGGCAATTGCGGTAAACGTACACCCCCTGGTTTGAGATAAAGTCGCTGCGAGTTCGGTAAAATTCGTACTCACGAGGGCTCAGTCGCGAATGGTGCGGCAATATATAGGCTTGGATCTCTACTCTTTTCCCGAGCACCATGACAACATCCTTGGGCTGCGTCTGGGTGGCCTTGTTGTTACGGCAAAACGGATCAAATGGACTCAACGGGTGTCCGTTAACGGTGACCTCAATCTTGCCGGTGGGCGCGTCGCCTTCGAGAAAGCGGTGGAACACGAGGGAGAGGTGGTCGCGAAGGGCCGATAGCTTGTCATTGACCACAGTATCGCGGTG